>JBGOTC010000262.1:0-4474 GCA_041476305.1 Terriglobia bacterium | reverse complement strand
CATTCCGCGGAAAAGGCCCTCGGCCTGGTGCATCGCTTCCAATCGGAGGGCCGCAACCTGCAGCATTTCTGCCGCGAGGCCATCCGCCATTTCCGGAACTTGCTGGTCGCGCGCGTGTGCGGCGCGGATTCCGAATTGGTCGCCGCCACCGCGGAACAGCGACCAGAGCTTCAACGGGCGGCGGCCCTCTTCAGCGAAGAGGATTTGACGCGCTACTTCCAGATCCTGCTCGAGACTGACGACGACTTGCGCCACAAGCCCGATCCGCGGTTGCATTTGGAAATGGGATTGTTGCGGATGGTGAACGCGGCGCGGCTCGCTCCGCTGGAGGAAGTGCTGGCGGAGCTGAATGGCGAAAAGAATCTGCAGGGAAGTTCCGCGGGCCAGGCACAACCAGGAGCCCCGCGCAGTGCGCCGCGTACTCTGACCTCCCCGCGCTCCGAACCCTCGGGGCAATCGGCTTCTGCGCCGCTCGCGCGTGCCGCCGCTGCGGGAGCAAGCGACTCATTTTCCAATTCATCGTCGGCGGCAGCGCTCCATGTGGCGAGCGACACGACCGTCGCGGCATCACAAGACGCCGAAACTCCCTCGAGTGTTCGAGTGACGGGACTCGATGCGTCCCAGGTCGGCGCGATCAAGACCGCCATCCTGCAGCAGCAAAAATTTCTTGCCACCCTCGTGGACCATGCCCATCACTGGGACCTGGAAGGCAGCGAACTGCGTCTCCACTTCCACGCAGAGAGCCGCGCTCTCGCGGCGATGCTGCAGGAGCGCGGGCCGCTTGAGAAGTTGCGCACCATCGCGAGCGAGGTGACGCGCTCTGCGTTGCGCGTGTGTGTTAAACTGGATTCAGCGCCCGAGATGGGAACTGCGCAGGGCGCGCGGACAAGTTCCGCGGCCCGAGCGCGATTTGAGCAGGACCCCATTGTGCGCTCGATGCTGGATCGATTTGGCGGACAGGTATCGGAAGTGAAGCGCCGGGGCGAGGGCTAGCCATGGAAGTGAAAGCGCTGCAACAAATGCTGACGCAGTTCCGCCAGATGCAGGAGACCCTGCAGAAACAGGTGGACGCCGTGGAAGTGGAAGCCACCGCCGGGGGCGGCATGGTGGTGGTGAGGATGAACGGGCAGAAGATGGTCACCTCCGTGCGCATCGAACCGGAGGTTTTCGCCGGCAAGGATCAGGAGATGCTGCAGGACCTTGTACAGGCGGCGATGAATGAAGCCAGCCGGCGCGTGGATGAAGAGCTTGCCCGCCAGATGAAGAGCCTCAGCGGAAATATTCCCGGGATCGCTGGAATGAAAATCCCCGGATTGTTTTGACCGGCAAGTTTCAAAGGTTCAGAAAGCCTTGTAGCCCCCTGGAATTACATGCCTGACTTTGCACCCCCCATCGCGCGATTGATTGACGAGCTGAAGCATCTTCCGGGCATCGGCCAGAAGACGGCGCAGCGGCTGGCGTTCCATCTGCTTCGCTCGACGCCGGAAGAGGCGCTGGCGCTCGCCGAGGCCATCCGCGACGCCAAGCAAAACATCCGGTTTTGTTCGGTGTGCAATAACATCACGGATGCCGACCCGTGTTTCTACTGCACCTCGGCGACGCGCAACCGCAAATCCATCTGCGTGGTGGAGGAGCCCGTCAACATCATGGCCATCGAGAGGACGCGGCAATACGGCGGGCTCTACCACGTGCTCGGCGGGTCGCTTTCCCCGCTGCAGGGGATCGGGCCCGAGCAGCTGAAGATCAGGAGCCTGATTGAGCGATTGAAAGGCGCGGGGATCGAGGAAATTATTATTGCCACTAACCCCACGGCCGAAGGCGAAGCCACGGCCATGTACATCTCCAAACTCATCAAGCCGCTGGGCGTGCGCGTGACGCGCATTGGCGTGGGCATCCCAGTGGGCTCGGACATGGAATATGCCGACGAGGTTACCATGCTCAAGGCCATGGAAGGCCGCCGGGACCTTTAGGACTCACTCGCTCCACTCCGTTTTATCCCCAGCAGAAGCCCCTTCAGTTTCTCCTTGAATGTTGCCCTGCATAGGGCGTATAGAAAATGTATCAAACGGTTGCTGTTCCCGCTGTGCTGACAACTGAATTGTTTTCGTTTCCGGACCAGATGTGCCGTGCCGGGGGTGAATGAGTTGGAACCCATTAACCGCAGGACTTTCCTGGGGGGCCTGGCTAGTTCCTTGCTTGTTGCTTCATCGCAATCCATAGTCGCAAGCCTTCCCCTATCCGCAGCCTTGCAGAATGCTGCGCCCAAGCCAACTGTGAGCCCCGAGGCCTGCTGGCTGGACGTAGCCGCGCCATTTGTGACCAACGACCCGGCACTCGGGATCTCCACGCAGTTGCTGCTCACCGCCACCTGCTTCCCGGGCGTGGATGGCTATCGCGACGCGAACAATCAAACCGCGTATCAGATCCTGCTTTACGACGCCAAGGGGAAGGAGATTCCGCTTGATCATGGTGGGCGCTACGACATTCCCGCGCTTCACACCACTATGGTCGAACTTTCCGAGCTGGCCCACGGCAAGCCGTTCTGGGGCGGCGCCAGAATTCGCACCGCGCCCTCTGCCAACCAGGTGAACCACGCCGGCGATCTTTTCAGCGCGGGGTTCGTGCGCTGGCAAACGGCCTCCAACTTTGACAACGTCCACGCGCACCCCGCCGCGCCGCAGCAGGCGCTGGGCCATTTCAATTATTCAATGCCCTTCCCTTCGCTCTCTGAATTTCACTGCATGTTTTCGCTCTTCAATCCGAATGATACGGAATCCGAAGGGTCCATCCGCGTGGTGGACCGCATGGGACAAACCATCGTGGAGCGGCCCTACAAGCTGGTGCCGCACACCACGCTGCTTTATTCCATTGAAACACTGAAGAACTACGAAACGCCGGGAGAAGGGCTGGCTCTTTCCCCGCTGGAGGAGAAAAAGCTGAGCGATGGCGGCGTGATCGTCGTCCACAACACCACGGAAGCCGTCGCGTTCGCCTATACGTTCATCAAAAGCCGCCAGGGTGGCACGTTCACCGTGGAGCATCCGTTGCATTACGCCGCGGACGGCGCGGTAAAGCCCGCGCGCGCGAATCCCTATGACGCAAACCACAATCTTCCGGTGCAGGGGCTGGTCTACACGCCCCTCCTGTTCAACGGCCTGCGCATCGGAGATTTGGAGTTCAACTCCCGCTTCTACTTGAGTTCCAGCAAGTGGCTGGAGGAAGCCCTCTGGCTGATGCCTTTTGTAACCAATAAGGATGGGAACATCGCCTGGGTCTCCAATAAGGACGAGAATTTCCCGGCCCGCGTGCAGCCTGCCGCCTTGACGAACCAAGGCCTGCTGCGTCTGGAGGCGTTCCAGAGCGTACGGATTGACGCGAACGCCCTTCCACTCCCCGCGGGATTCTCCGGTGGCCTGGGTCTGGGAACAATTCCACTGACATCGCACTCGCTGAAAAAAGCCGAGGTGCATGTGAAGGAATGGAACCGCTCCGCGTTCACGCACTTCCGGCCCGGCGGACAGTTCCACAAGAAATACCGCCTGGCGGACGCGCGTGGCGGCGTGGCCACGGATTACATCGTCACCGATTGCCAGGTGCGCGGCCGGCCCGGAAAACGCGAACGCGACGCCGTGCTTGCCGTGATGAACATCGAGTTTCAGGAAGAGCACACCGGTTCGCCGAAACTGCAGCTCCACGGGCCTTCTGGGCTCATCGCCGAAAGATCCATCGGAGAATTCCCACCGCTGGCCTGCAAGCATTTCCTGTTGTCGGAACTTTTCCCCGGCGTGCAGACCGCGCCCCAGAACCCCGTGACGGTGCGCATGGTGGATGAGAACGCCATGATGGTGGTCTCGGCGGTGCATCTGGATTACGACCGGCGGGACCTGGCGCTGGAGCATGGCTCCGACAGGCACTCAACATTTAACGACTTTAAGTGTTAAGGTATCGCCGGAGTTCTTGGGGAACGAGCATGTCATCGTTTGGCCGCTACATGGCGCAATACGATCACGAACATACCAGCCCTTGGAACCGTCTGATGCACGGTGTCGGCATCCCCATTATTTTCGCGGGGATCGTCTTCCTGGTCCTGCTGTGGTGGAAGCTTGGTCTGGCCCTGTTTGTGAGCGGTTGGGCGCTGCTTCTCCTCGGCCACAGGATTGAGGGGAACAAGCCGGCATTCTTCCAGGGGCCTGTTTATTTTCTGGTGGGGCCCCTGTGGGTGGCCAAAGAAATCTTCGATGCCCTTCGCGGCCGTCGCCAGCCGTCCGGAGCGCGTTGATGGCGCGTAGTACTGCGCGACGCGCAGGTTGCATTGACTTATTCGCACGCAAAATTCTGGGAGCGCCCCCCTCCCTGCTCCTAATGCTACCCTTGATATTTCACCTCGGAGGCTAGCGGTGCCGGATTCCGTATCCCAACATGAGCCTGATCTGCGCAAGCGGCGCAGCACGCGCATCATGCAGGCCGTCCCTCT
>JBGOTC010000261.1:0-4499 GCA_041476305.1 Terriglobia bacterium | reverse complement strand
GTTCTCCCTCCATCCTTCAAGCGCACTTCCGTTTGCATTTCTTTGTACGTCTCCGGCTTCAACAATTTCTGCTCGAGCATCCCAATATCCCACCGCGCCAGTTGCTCCGCCGGCATCGCCAGCTCCCCCGCCGCGAAAAGCCACCCCGGTCCTTCCTTTGGAGCTACCCGCGGCGGCCCCAGGGCATAGCGCATGTAGCCCGTCGCGTCCGTGTCGCCCAATTTTTGCAAATCGATGTTCTGCACTCGGTCCATTCCCAGCGGGGCGAACACGCGCTCCTGCAAGAATTGCAAGAGCGGCATCCCGCTCACCTTCTCGACAATCACGCCCGCGATCACATAATTCGTGTTGCTGTACTGCCACTTCGTGCCCGGATCGAAGTCCAGCGGCTTCCGCGCCCAGATGTCCATGATCCCCTGCGCCGTCACCGGCTTCGACATGAACGGAGGCACGTAGTCCTGCGGCCAATAATCCTGATACCCCGAAGTGTGCGACAGCAGTTGCCGGATGGTCACCTCGCCCCCCCGCGTCAGTCCTGGCACATATTTCTGCACCGCATCGTCCAGCGAAAGTTTTCCTTGCTCTGCCAGCATCAAGATCGCAGTGGACGTAAATTGCTTGCTGATTGACCCGATGCTGTACCGCATCTCCGTGCGCGCCGCCGTCCGCGGCTCCAGCCGCGCGTTCCCGTACGCGTGCGCGTAGCTAATCCCTCCATTCAACACAATCACCACGGACGCGCTAGGCACTCCGAAATCCGCCAGCGCCTTCGCCACCGCGTTATCTATTTTTTCGCGAATGCCGGGAGTGAGGCTCATCCCTCCCGTCTGCCCCGCCGCACCTTGCTCTCGCGGCCCGCTGGTGCCAACCTGCGCGCCGGCTCCGATCAACAGAATTGCGACGTACAACACTCGCGCACCCAATCGCATTCTTCCACTCGTCCTCAGCATGTCCTTCTCCTCAGTCAGCCCACCTGGATATGTGAAAATCCGCTGCAGCATACCACGCCCCCAGCCGCGGCTTTCCCTGCGGGATTGGGTCTGCAGCAAGATCGCGAGTGCCAGCCAACCAATCTCATTTTTAGTAGACGTCCTACACAATGTGTAGTAGGATGCCTACATAATGAATCAGAGAGCGCCCGCTCGCGTGGATCTCCTGCAGGGTACGCTGGACCTGCTGATCCTTCGCACCCTGATGGCAGGACCCAGTCACGGTCACGCAATCGCCAAACACATTCAGCGGACTTCAGAAGATCTGCTGCAGGTCGAGACTGGTTCTCTCTATCCGGCCCTGCACCGTCTGGAGGCGAAGGGCTGGATCGCAGCCTCCTGGGATCTATCCGATAAGGGCAAGCGCGCCAGGTACTATCGCCTCACAGCTCTTGGGCGCAAACAGCTTGCCAACGAGCGATCCAAGTGGAAGGCGTTCTCCCGCGCCATGGGATTGATCTTGAACCCAGCGGATCAGGAGGGCCAATGAAGTCGTTCTTTCGCAAGTTGGGGTGGTTGATGCGGCGCCCGGACAAGGAAGCTGAACTCCAGGAGGAGATCCAGTTCCACCTGGATGAGGAAACCGACGAGCGCCAAACGAATGGTCTGGCCGACGCAGATGCGCGGCGCGCCGCCCGCCGGGAATTCGGAAACGTGATGCTCGTGCGGGAAGACACGCGCGCCACCTGGACCTGGCCTTTCGCGGAGCAACTCGCACAGGACATCCGCTTTGGCCTGCGCATGATGGCCGCCAACAAGACCTTCACCGCGATGGCGGTCTTGTCGCTCGCCCTGGGAATCGGGGCCAACACAGCCATCTTTAGCTTTATGGATTCGATCCTGCTGCGCTCGCTGCCGGTGCCCGATCCCAAGTCCCTGGTCATGCTGAGCTGGCACACCCCGCGCCGTCAGATGCACGGCACCAATCGCCATGCCAACAGTTTCATGGACCCCAATGGCGGATTCGTCGGCGGTTTTTTCGCCTACCCGGCATTCGAGCTGTTCCGTAAGAGCGACTCGGTTTTCTCGAGCGTCTTCGGATATCAAGGCGCCGGCGACCTCAACCTGACTTTTCGCGGGCAGGCTGAGATCGCAAAGACCGAATACGTTTCTGGCGACTATTTCATTGGACTCGGGATTCTGCCCGCCGCCGGGCGGCTAATCGTCCCGAATGACGATCAAGCGGGCGCTCCGGCCACGGCCGTCGTCAGCTTCGCGTTGAGTCAACGGCGCTTTGGAGGACCCGAGAATGCGCCTGGGCAATCGATTCTGATCAACAATCTCCCTTTCACGGTGGTCGGCGTCGCCCCGACTGAATTCTTTGGCGTCGATCCTGATAGGCCTCCAGACATTTACGTACCGATGCACGCCAATTTGCTTCTGGAAGACCGATCCTACTCAGCCGCGACTTACCTTGATCCGCACTACGATTGGGTCGTTCCCATGGCGCGTTTGCGTCCTGGCGTCACCGCGGAGCAGGCACAAGCGGCGCTGGCTGGCCCGTTTTCCGAATGGGCGCGCACCGCGAACCCCAGCCGGCGGTTGGAAGAAGTTCCCACTCTGATGGTCAGGGAAGGATCGGGCGGCCTCGACAGCCTGCGGCGGAGATATTCGAAACCGCTGTATGTATTGCTCACGCTGGTGGGACTGATCCTCACCATCGCTTGCGCGAATATCGCCAACCTTCTGCTCGCCCGCGCAGCAGCCCGGAAACGCGAAATTGCGCTCCGGCTCAGCTTGGGGGCTGGACGGTTACGGATCATCCGCCAACTCCTCACCGAAAGCCTTTTGCTCGCTGGGCTGGGAGGCATGCTGGGTGTCGCGTTCGCCATTTGGGGAATCCGTTTCTTGACTGTGCTGCAGGCGAATGGACGCGAGAACTTCACCCTGCGCGCGGAATTGAACTGGCACGTGCTGGCTGTCGTGGCCGGACTCTCCGTGTTGACTGGCGTGCTGTTCGGGCTCGCGCCGGCTCTTCAGTCCACTCGAATTGGCTTCATGCCGGCGCTCAAGGACGCGCGGATCGGCGAAGCGCGCGGGCGCGGGTTTCGCCGTCTAAACCTGAGCCGCGTCCTGATGGTTTCGCAAATCGCCGTCACCCTTTTGATTCTGGTCGCGGCCGGCCTGTTCGTGCGGACGCTTTCGAATCTGGCCTCCATTCAACTCGGATTCAACCGGGAAAACGTTTTGACGTTCCAGTTAAACGCCCGGCAGGCCGGACACAACGACCCGGAGATTGCCGCCTTCTACGAAGATCTTCGACGGCAGTTCAGCGGTATCCCGGGCGTCCGCGCCGCAAGCTTGTCGAATCATACCTTGATCGGAATGGGCACGAGCGCTACGGGGATCAGCGTGTCTGGCGCCGCGCCTGAGGACAGTAGCGTCTTAACTGTTGGGGCCGGGTTCTTCACGACGATGCAGATTCCCATGCTGATGGGCCGGGAAATCGGCGAGCGCGATAGCCAAACCTCGCACATGGTTGCGGTTGTGAATGAGTCGTTTGCCGGAAGAAGTTTCGGCGATCGGAGTCCTCTTGGTCATTACATTTCCGTTGGAGACATGTGCCCTAAATGCGAAATCGAGATCGTGGGCGTTTCCGCGAATACCCTCTATGGCAACCTCAAGGAAAATGCGCCGCCGACAGTCTATCTGCCGTTCACACAGGGCGGCTGGGGGCCCGTGCAAGCAATGGTGTATGAGTTGCGCACTGTTGGGAACCCGTTCAACTATGTCCATGCAGTAAGGGATCTGGTTCAGCGGGCAGACGGACGTCTGCCGGTCTCCGGTGTAAGGAGCCAAAGCGCGTGGATCGACCAGACCATCAACCAGGAGATCACCTTTGCCCGGCTGTCAACCGCGTTTGCGCTTCTCGCGCTGGCAATTGCCTGCGTGGGCCTTTACGGCACCATGTCCTACAACGTCGCCCGCCGGACGAGCGAAATCGGCATTCGCATGGCGCTCGGTGCGCAACGCGGGCGCGTGGTCTGGATGATACTTCGTGAAGTGGTTCTCCTCGCGGCCGTCGGGCTCGCCATCAGTGTGCCGGCAGCCCTTGCGGCGTCAAAACTCGTGGAATCTTTTCTCTTCGGAATGAAACCGAACGATCCGTTGGCTTTGGTAGGCGCGGTCGTGACCCTCGTGACTGCTGCGCTTCTGGCCGGTTACCTGCCTGCCCGAAATGCGTCTCGGATCGATCCGATGATCGCTCTTCGGCAGGAGTAAACTTGATCGCTCTCAGTTCCGCGTTCAACCTCGAGCAAAACCACGGCATACATTTTGGGGGCGTGACTCCCATCTTTTCGCTACGCGCTGACAGCCGCCTCCGGTTTCCTCATGCGCTGGTCGCATGCTAAAATGCGCTCTCTTCATTCGGTGCGCCCGTAGCTCAGCTGGATAGAGCGTCTGGCTACGAACCAGAAGGTCGGGAGTTCGAATCTCTCCGGGCGCGCCACTCCTTCCCAAGCAAATCACATGATTCCGCTAGGGCTTCTGGTTATTTATGTAGAGCAC
>JBGOTC010000260.1:0-4508 GCA_041476305.1 Terriglobia bacterium | reverse complement strand
TACATTTCCGGCGAAGGAAACCATGAATCCCATCTCGATTCCCTGCCGCGCTTCTTCCAGCGACCCTGTAAAGCAATGCAATATCCCTCCGAGTCCGGCGCTCCGCCAGTCCTTCTCAAGGATCGTCAGGCAATCCGTCCACGCCTCGCGGCAATGGATCACAATCGGGAGCTTTGCGCTCCGCGCCAGCGCCAGTTGCTGACGAAATACCACGTGCTGCACCTCGCGCGCGGAAAAATCGTAGTGATAGTCCAGCCCGATTTCGCCCCACGCGATGACCCGCGGGTGTTTGGCAAGCTCGGCTAACTTTGTGAGATGCGCTTCGCCGACTTGAGAGGCTTCGTGAGGATGAATCCCTATAGTGGCCCAAATCCAGTCGTGTTGCTCGGCAAATGGCAGCGCCGCGTCCAGCTTCTCCGGGCCCGGCCCCGTGCCGATAGCCAGCAGCGCCTGAATCCCCGCCGCTCGCGCGCGCTCCAGCATCGCGTCGCGGTCTTCGTCAAATTGCGGGAAATCAATGTGCGCGTGAGAGTCGATGAGGTCCATAGGCCCGGGGACTACTTCAGCCGCGTGCCGACCGGCACATCTTCCAGGAACCCCGCCAGCACCGGCCGATTGTCCGGTTCCACCGATGCTGCCACCACCATTCCGTTCGACTCCACGCCGCGCAGTTTTCGGGGCGCCAAATTCGCCACCACCACGACCTTCCGTCCCACCAATTTGTCGGGCTCATACGCGGTGGCAATCCCCGCGACGATCTGCCGGACCTCCGTGCCGATATCCACCATCAATTTCAATATCTTGTCCGCCCCGGCAATGCGCTCCGCCGATTGGATCTGGCCCACGCGCAGTTCCACTTTCGTGAAGTCATCTATTCCAATCTTCACGGGCCCTGCCGCAACTGCGGGAGCTGCTGCCGCGGCCGCCGTAGCCGGTGCTGCTGCTCCTGCAGGAGACGCGCCCGCGGATTGCTGCGCTCCCGCGGGAATTGCTGGCTTCGTGGCATCTTGTTCCATGGCTTCCATCCTCTCAATTGATTCTTTGTGATCCGCGCGAGGAAACACCGCCTCCACCGTTCCAATGCGCGTTCCCGGATCCAGTTGTCCCCATTCCAAATGATCGATGCGTTGGCCGCCGACTTTCCCCCCTTGGCCAAGTTGTTTCCAAATCTTTTCGGTGGCTGCGGGAATCACCGGGTGCGCCAACATTGTCGCGATGCGCAGCGTCTCCGCCGCATCGTATAACACCTCAGCCAGCCGCTGCTTCTCTTCCGGCTTTTTCGCCAGCTCCCAGGGCTTTTGATTCACGAGATAAGCATCCACTTGCGAAATCAGCGCCCAAATTGAAGTCAGGCCCTGGGAGAAACTAAGCGTGTTGTACGATCCCTTCTCTCCTGATTCCTTATTGCCGAGTATCCCCCGGATAGTTGCCCGCGATGCTGTTCGAAGGACGCTCTTCTCGCTCTTCAAGTATTCTTTCCCCGGATCCGGCACCATGCCCCCGCAATTCTGGTTGATCATCGTCAGCGTGCGGCTCGCCAGGTTACCCAGCCCGTTCGCGAGGTCCGCGTTGTAGCGCGTGACCAGCGCGTCATAACTGAAATTTCCGTCCTGGCCAAAAACAGTTTCACGCAGCAGGTAATACCGCAACGCATCCAAACCGAGGACGCTCACGATCGGCCGCGGACGAACCACATTCCCGCGCGACTTGCTCATCTTGGCGCTATCCATGAGCAGCCAGCCGTGCGCCCAAATCTGTTTGGGCAACGGCAATCCGGCGGCCATCAGGAACGCGGGCCAATAAACCGCGTGAAAGCGGATAATTTCCTTGCCGACCAGGTGCAAATCGGCGGGCCAATATCCACGGAGCTCGTAATCGGGCCCACCCACCGCGCTCAGGTAACTTGTGAGCGCGTCGAACCACACATAGAAAACGTGAGGGGATTCATCGGGAACGGGAATTCCCCAGCGGATGGACGTGCGCGTGATGCTCAGGTCGCGCAGGCCGCCGTGCACGAAGCTTAGGATTTCATTCCGGCGCGATTCAGGCTCGATAAACTCCGGGTGTGCCGCGTAAAGTTTCAGCAGCGGCTCCTGGAACGCGGACAATTTGAAATAGTAATTCTCTTCTGTGACCGTCTCCGTGGGTCTGCCGCAATCCGGACAGGGGTCTCCGGCCTTCGCATCATTTACATACGCGTTGTCGAACACGCAGTACTGGCCCGTGTAATGCCCTTTGTACACGTATCCGTTTTCCCGGCATAGCTTGAACAGCCATTGCACGGTGCGCGCGTGTAGAGGGTCCGTGGTGCGGATGAATTCGTCACCTTGAATTCCCAATTCGTCCCAGATTTTTCGCCACTCCGCCACATTTGCGGTGGAGAATTCCTGCGGCGATTTCCCCGCTTTGGCCGCCGAGCGCTCCACGTTCACGCCGTGCTCGTCCGCGCCCGTGGTCATCACCACGTCGAATCCGCACATGCGCTTGTAACGGCGAATCGCGTCGCACACAATCGTCGAATACGTGTGCCCGATGTGGGGCAGTCCGTTTGTGTAATAAATCGGAGTGGTCAGGTAGTATTTCGGTTTCTTGTCAGAGTCCGGCATGGTCAGTGTGTCCCTCCGCCCTGCCTCGCCCATGCCAGCGAAGCTTCGGCAATCACCTGCTTCAACGCCACCCCGCGCTCCTCAGCGAGCCGCCTGCAATCTTCAAATTCCGGTGCGGCATTCAGGATGTGGCCATTCAATCGCGCCACTTTCATGCGCACCGCGCCGTAGGGCGTTTCCACCGACACTGCCTCCCTGGCCAGCACGCGCCGTCGCGCTTCATAGCTCCGTATGCCGATGGTCGTCGTCTCCGAAAACAACAAATCGGCGAGCTGGTCCGCGAGCGCGGGCGCGCACAATAGCGTGACCAACATTCCCGGACGGTTCTTCTTCATCTGTACCGGAGTGGCAAAAACATCCAGCGCCCCGGCCTGCAAGGACTTCTCCGCGAAATATCCGTAAATCTGCGGGTTCATGTCGTCCAGGTTCGCTTCAATCACTGTAATCCGTTCGTCCCATGCCGCAACCGCACTTTCCGCCGACTCGCCAATCTGAATTCGCAACACATTCGGCTGCTCCTTGAAATCCGCCGAACCCGCGCCATAACCGATTTGCGAGACACTCATCGCCGGCTGCGTCCCAAACTCCTCGCATAACGTGGCGACGATCGCTGCTCCTGTTGGAGTCACCAGCTCATGCGCCACCACGCCTGTGTAGGTCGGTTTCCCCATCAACAAATCCGCCGTCGCCGGAGCCGGCACTGGCAGAATTCCATGCGCCGTCTTTACCGTCCCTCCGCCCACATTCAATGGCGAGCACGCGAACCGCTCGATCCCCAGAAGCTCAAATCCGATCGCCGCGCCGACAATATCCACAATCGAGTCCGCCGCGCCAACCTCATGGAAGTGCACTTCTTCAAGCAGCACACCATGAATCTTTGCCTCTGAATCCGCCAGCCGCTGAAACACTCGCGTCGCTCTGTCCGCTGTCCGCGGTGGCAATCCCGCCTTCTCGATTCGAGATTGAATTATCGAAAGCCCGCGGTGGTGGTGATCCTCGCGCGATTCCACGTTAACCTTGGTGGCAACCAGCGCGCCTCGCTTCACCCTCTCGCTCGAAATGAACCATTTCTCCAATCCCAGCCCCTGCAATCCAGCTTCAATCTCCGACAGCGGACATCCAGCATCCACGAGCGCGCCTAGCACCATGTCGCCGCTGATCCCTGAAAAACAATCGAAGTAGGCAAGCTTCATGATGGGAGTGGAGATCTCCGGGCGCGCGCCTTCGCGAGCGTAACGCCATGAATTTCTTTTCCGCGCAGAATCCACTGATACTATTCTGCGCTCCCAACGCTGTCAAATGACGCGGAGTTGTTTGCGTTGGAAGCTTCCGCGTTTTGACCCCGGCTTCCTCCTTCCCTATAATGAGTTTCCTTTCCACCGTATCCGCACAAAGTGAAGGAGCAGCGTGTATCACGAGTTGGAATCACGCGTTCGCGCGAAATTGGCTGAGTTCATCAGCCGCCGCTACGGTGCGGAGCTCCTCGTCTCCACCGAGCGGCCTCCGCGCATTGAGCTCGGGGAGCTGGCTTCTCCCGTTTGCTTCGATCTCGCCAAGCGCCTGAAGCGCGCCCCGCGTCAGATTGCCCAGGAGATCGCCGTGGAAATTGGCGCCATCCCCGGCGTCTCAAAGATCGAAGTCGCCGGCGCCGGATATCTGAACATCTATTTCGATCGCGCCGCCTTTTTTGAGGCCATGCACTCCGCGATTCATGACCGGTCCGCGGAGGGAGCCAAACCGCCCTCCCCCGCTCCCGGCTCGCCGAAGACAGTCGTAGAGCACACCAACATCAATCCCAACAAAGCCGCGCACATCGGCCATCTCCGCAACGCCATCCTCGGCGACACTTTCGTGAAACTCCTGCGCGATTCCGGCCAGCGCGTCGAAGTCCAGAATTACATT
>JBGOTC010000259.1:0-4551 GCA_041476305.1 Terriglobia bacterium | reverse complement strand
CGGATGTCCCATTTCACGCCGCTCGCGCGGATCACCGGGCCGGTGGCGCCGATGGCGATGGCCTGCTCGCCGGAAATCACGCCGATGCCCTTGGTCCTGCCCATCCAAATCCGGTTTTCGGTCAGGAGTGTTTCGTACTCATCCACTTTGTGCTGGAAATCCTTGCAGAATCGATCGACGTCTGCTTCCAGTTCGTCGTAGGCCTCGTACTGGAGACCCCCGATGCGGAATGCGTGCGTGGTCAACCGCGCGCCGCAATACTTCTCGAAAATCTTCAGGATTTCTTCCCGCTCGCGGAAGCAGTAAAACACGGGAGTCAGCGCGCCGATATCCAGCGCGTGCGTTCCCAGCCACACCAGGTGCGACGCGATGCGCTGCAGCTCCGTCAGAATCGTCCGGATGACGCGCGCGCGCGGCGGCGCTTCCACTCCCATCAATTTCTCCACCGCTTCGCAATATCCCAGGCCGTTGGAAACCGCCGCGACGTAGTCCATGCGGTCCACGTAAGGCGCGAACTGCTGGTAGGTGCGGTGCTCGGCGATTTTTTCCACGCCGCGGTGCAGGTAGCCGATGATGCACTCCGAGCCCACGACCTTTTCGCCGTCGAGCTTCAGCTTCACGCGCAGCACGCCGTGCGTTGACGGGTGCTGCGGCCCCATGTTGATGATGATCTCGTCTGCGCCGAGCACCGTGGTCTCGGTGTTCTGCCCGGCGCTCGTAAATTCCGCGTTGTAGTTATCCGCCATTGCCGCTCGTTAATTCCCTACTGCCCGCTTTCAATCCCCAGGTTTTCACGAATCCACGCGGTGTCCTGCGTCAAGATGTCGTAATCCTTGCGCAACGGGAATCCCTGCCATTCATCGGGGAGCAAGATGCGCTTCAAGTCCGGATGGCCTTCAAACACAATCCCGAACATGTCGTACACTTCGCGCTCCAGCCAGTTCGCGGTCTGCCAGACGCCGGAGACGCTCCGCACGGGGTCGCTTTCGCCGACGTGAACCTTCAGGCGCAGCCGCTCGTTTTTCGGGAATGAATAGAGATTTAGGACCAGATCAAACCGCTTCTCGCGGCGCGGCCAGTCCACCGCCGTCAGATCCGCCAGGAAGTTGAACAGCTCAACGTCGCGCGAAAATTCCGCAATCTCCACCAGCCGAGCGCGGTCAATCACCAGAATGGCCTGCTTGCGGTCCTGCCACGCCTCAAGGATCGCCTCGCCGAATTTCGCCTTGTAGCGCTGGACCAGCGCGTTATCCAGCGGCTCCGGCTTTGGCGGCGCTTCCTTGGGAGGAGCAGGCGGCTTTGGCGGCCCCGGAGGCGCCGCAGGCGGAGCGGGCTTCCCCGCCCCTTCACCGGCGCTGGCGGCGGGTTTGTCGCCTGTCGCGGCTACCGGTGGCTGTTTATCTTCGGGCTCGTTGGGCATTTTCCGGAGTTCAGGCAAGCCGCCGCATGCGACCGTCGCACGCATTGCAAATCCATTGGGCAGCAGAAGACTCAGACGCAGTATTTTCTAACATATGCGGCATATCCGCGCAACGCATTCTAAAGGAAATTGGAGAGCAAAACAGAAAGGAATCTGTGTGGAATTTGGGCCCTAGACCCACTCGAGCGCGCCCTTGCGGTAGAGCCAAACGTATCCAACCACCAGGATGCCCAGGAAGGTGAACATGCCGGCCAGCGAAAAAAGCGTCCAGTTCGTCCCTTGATAGATTCGCGCACGAGCGAAGAAGAGCGCCCAGGGAAAAAGGAAAATTGTTTCCACGTCAAAGATGACAAACAGCATGGCGATGATGTAGAACCGCGTCGAATATCGCCCGCGCGCGTCGCTCTCCGGAGGAATTCCGCACTCATAGGGTTTCAGCTTCGCGCCCACCGAAGTTGAATTCGGCCGGATGTACTTGAAGAGGATGATGGTGACTGCGGGAAACGCGGCGGCCAGAATTCCGAACACGATAATCGGGATGTACTCGCGCGGCATCGCTTTCCGACCAGCATCCTACCACAACCACATTCACTCGCAACCCTCTTGAAATGCTTGTGTAGCTCAGGGTGCGACGCATCGCGGCGACCATGAAGTGCTTACTCTTGCATTTCCATCCGTCATCGTGCCGTGTGACGTCTCCACTCTCAAGCTATTCTGGTGTATCTTCAATCCCTCTGTGGAGGAGAAATGAAACCCCTGCTGCAATCAGGCGTCTCCAAGTGGTTTTTGGTCGCGGGGCTCGGCGCTCTCGCCCTTCTTCCCTGCTCCGTCAGCGCGCAGGAACAGCGCTATCTCTACCGTGCCGAACTGGTCCAGGCCGCGCCGGGAAAGCTTCTGGAGCTGATCGATCTCTATAAGCAGAAGGCCGCGCTCGACGAGAAAGCAGGTGACGAGGCCGCGCTCTGGATGCGCCACAGTCAGGGAGACCGCTGGGATTTGCTGCGCATCGCTCCGATGGAAAGCTACACCGCCTACTACAATCCAACTCGCATCCAAACACGCAATCGCGGGAAGGAGATCGTCCTCTTGCAACATCAGATTCAAGCTGACATCGCCTGGGAAGAAGACGTTTTCGTTTATGGCCCGCCACTCGACGCGCTGCGAAAAGCATTCGCGGCGGGCGCATTCTTCCATGTGGAAATGTTTGTCGCCCTGAACGACAAGCGAGCGGAGCTCTACAAGGAGCGCGAAATGGAAAACGCCTACTCCGCCGCGCTCGGCCAGCCGACCAATTTCATTTTTGTCAGGGATCAAGGAGCCGCGTGGGACCTGTTCACCGTCGGCGTTTTCAGGGACATCAAGCACTTCGCCGCGGGTTCTGACGCCACTCCGGAGGCTCAGGCCGCGGCGGCGAAAGCCGCGGGGTTCGCTTCATCTGGCGACATCGGCCCGTATTTGCGAAAACTCATCCAGTGGCACCACGACACTCTCGCCGTCGCGGTGAAGTAGTTTTTGGAGGGTCAGTACTTTACGATTTCAATCGCCGGTGCCCTGCCAGGCGTGTTATTAGGCGCTGTATTCGCACCATTGCTCGGCGATACGATTGGCGAGAGTTTTGGTGAACTGACTGCCGCCTTCACTTCCACCGGCGCGGGAACCGCAACGCCGCATTCCGAGAGTCCCTTGCGGATGGCCGCGTCCCAATCCAGGTGCGGCAAGGTTGATTCGTGCGCCTCGCGGTAGAGCCGCGCCGCTTCGGCGGTGTTATTCAGTTGCTTCAGCTGAATTCGCGCCGCCGAGACCAGCGCGTAAACAGATGTTCGCTCGGCCGCATACGCTCGCGCGACATTTTCGTATTCCGACGCCGCGCGCTGCCAGTTCTGTTGAGCTTCCAGGTAACGGCACAGGGCCATCCATTCCGTGCTGGGGAGCTTTGTTCCGCCGAGGTTCAGGAATTCCTCGTAATTCGCCCAGGCCAGTTCGTTTTCGCGCGCCTTGATATTGATTCTGCAAAGGGCCACGGCTTCCGCCTGCGCTGACTGCGCGTCCTGCTTTTTCCAGTAGGCCTGTAAGAGCATCTGGTGCGCCTCGAGAGTATCCGGTTTTTCCGCCACCAATCCATTGAGCAGTGCGATGCCTTCATCGACGCGGCCTGTTTCCAAAGCGTCGTCGGCCCTTTCGATGCGCGGATCGGCGGACCAGCTGACCTTTTCCTCGATGGCCTGATTCACTTTCTGCTCCGTGCCGCTCCACTTCATTCCCAGTGCGACGACCATGCCGAACCCGAAGCCTCCGATATGCGCCCAATACGCAACACCCGTGGCTCCGGGTGCGAACGCCCACAGGAGCTGCTCACCCAACCACAGTGGCAGCATTGCATAGGCGGGCGCGTTGAATTTCCAGCGCAGAAACCGGAATCCCAGGAACAGCAGGAGGAGGAATCGAATCTTTGTTTTCGGGAAGCGCACCAGGAATGCGCCCATGGCACCGGCAATTGCTCCCGAAGCGCCCAGCGTGCCGCCTAGCGAATGCGGCATCATTGCGCCTTGCAGTAGCAGCGCCGCCGCGCCGGCCAGAATATAGAATACGGCGTAAATCCCGCGGCCCCACGCATCTTCCAGGACAGTCCCAGCGAGCCACAGGAACCACATATTGCCGATCAGGTGCAGCCATCCGCCATGAAGGAAATTCGCGGTGATCAGACTGATGGGGTTCGATTTGTAGGGAAAGTAAGCGAACCGCTCGACAACGGATTCCTTCTCCAACTGGTCCAGCTGTTGCCCCAAGCGCGTTTCCACTTCCTGCGCCTGCTCGGTCGAAGCCTCGCGCTGGTCGGCATCGAATTGGTTGATGGGATCTTGCTTCGGGGCTTCCGCAAAGAGCTTCGGGTTCTGCGCCTGGATCGAATCCACCACATGCTTCTGCGATGGCGTCAGTTGAACATCGGGGTGCGCGATAGCCACAAGTAGGGAGTTGATGCGGAGTTCGGCGATCTTCCCGGCCTGCTCATCCATCTGCCAGTGCGTGCCGAGGAATACGACGACGTTCAGAGCGACGATGACGATCGTGACAATCGGCCACCGCCGGCCTCGCAGGTCTTCGTGTCCAATCGGAAATAGCATGGCACCACT
>JBGOTC010000258.1:0-4584 GCA_041476305.1 Terriglobia bacterium | reverse complement strand
GCTCCCCGTGGGAAGTGAACCTTCCACCAGCCAGATGAATGGCTCCGGAAATCCCAGGTCCTCCACATAGATCTTGTTCTTCGCCGTGGAAAAATCCGCTCCCACCGTGATGCTGGGGCCCTGGCTCGGGTCAATCAATCGATTCGCGTTGAGTGTTCCGGCAAGCAAGAAATCTCCATTGCCGGAGAAGCGCGTTCCCAGTGCGCGGCTGAGTTGCGGCAGGCTGCGATGGAGATCCCGCGACCGCAGCAGGAGTTCCGTCGTGCCCAACGTTCCCGCGGAAACGACCACCGCCTTTCCCTCCACCGATCCATTCTCCACTTGTGCAGGACCGCCCGAAGTGGAACTCAGTCTCTGAAAATGCACTCGGTAGCCCGCGCCGCCAAGCGATTCGATATTCATCGCCTGATGCAGTGGATGAATCTCCGCACCGTTTTTCTCCGCCACCGCCAGGTAATTCAGGTCCAAAGTATTCTTGGCGTGAAGTTCGCATCCCAGCATGCAATCCCCGGAATAATCACAGCCCGTTTGTGGAATGCCGCTGTGCGGGTTCAGCCGGTCATTTCCGGTGTAAACGCCGATGGGTACAAGCTCCGGATTGCGCCCCGCGGATTTGGCGGCGAATTGGAACGCCTCCGTCCGTGGCGGCATGGCGCGGCCCGGAGGCGGCGCTAGGCGCTTTGAATCGAGCATGTCCTCGGCCAGTGTGTAATAAGGATCGAGAACCTGGCGCGTAATCTCGCGCGGCCAGGGACCCGCGCCCAGAATTTCCGCGGGGGCCCGCAGGTGAACGTTGAAGTAATGCAGCGAGCCGCCGCCCACGCCGCATCCCTGAATAACGTCAATCTTGCGAAATGTCTTGTACTCCAGAAAGCCCTGGCTCTCCCCCGCGCGCCAAAAAGACTTGGATACTTCCGCTGGCGTCCGAGGAAAATCCGTCTTGTTCCAACGCTTCCCGCGCTCCAGCACGCAAACCGAGCGCCCCGCTTGCGCGAGCCGACAGGCGGAGATGGCCCCGCCGAAACCGGAACCGATGACCACGACATCGTACAAAGATCTCATTTTCAAGTTGACCAGGAGCCATGCTTCCCGCGGGCAAATCGCAGGAACATGATGTACAGAAGCACAAAAATCAGATCTCCCACGACGGGGATCAGAAACAACCGCGGAATCATTTCGCGGTATTCATACATGTTCCACATAAAAACCGCGGAAAACAAAAGCTTCCCGATGATCCCCAGCAGGATGATGTTCGTGTTGTCGTATGGCTTGCGCCAGACAATCAAGTACCCGATGCCGAAAGTGACGAACAGCGCGATCCACGCGTAATAGTAGAGCGGCGGAACCGGAACCCTCAGGCCCTCGCGCCCAAATATCCAGTCGGAGGCGGCGACGATGAATGCTCCTCCGGCCACATTCCAAATTCCTCCAATGAGGAGCATCGGTTTATAGAATTTTTCGCCCATTTTTTGGGTTGCCCTCCTCTTCACCGCGCTCGTTCCGCTAAATGTTCAAATACTCTCCATAGCCGGAGCCGCGGATCCTTTTTCCCTGAAATGTTCCCTCAAAGGAATGGTTGTAATAAATCATGTTGTTGGCGATTCTGGCCGGCGGCCAGGCCCGCGTCACGTTTATCACAAATTCTCCGTCCGCGGTCGCAGCTTTCACGGTCCATGCTTTCGGAAACTTCAGCTCGCCCGGGGATGTGGCTGCCTCCGCCGCGCTCTCCTGTGTTGCGGAGTACTGGATTTTCACCTGCTCCAAGGGGATGTACCGCCCCTCCACATAGAGACCCCCTCGAATGCGGAATTCAATTCCAAATCCGCTCGCAAACATGAAACCGCCGTGCAGTCCGCCCTCCCCCACAAGAAGCTGGTAATGGTAATGGACCGGCCGAAACGAAGGAATCACCGCCTGCACCGCGCGCACCGGAAGATACAGCCAGTCAAAGTTGAATGGCTTGCGCGCGCAGCCATGCTCGAATGCGCCGGCGCCACGAATTTGCAGGGTCACTTGCTCGCGCGGATTCGCAGTCGAACGACTATTCATTGGTGGACTGTATTTCATTGTCCCCGCAAGGTGTCCAAACGCCGCGAAATACGTAAACACTCCGGGGACATCGGCCCACCACACCAGGTCCTTCCCCGCGTACTTCAAGTCGAATTCCAACCCGGACGCGGAATCGCGAAACACAAAACGATATTCGGGCCAGGCGCCTTCGATTCTTCCCGAACACCAACGGGACTCTGATGAGCTGCTCTCCGTCGATTGGATCTCTACATTCAGTTTCTGGAGATCCATCCGCAGGCACGGCTTCGGAAAGTAGGAATGTTCCAACCGATTGTCTCTTTGGATGTCTCCCTTACCTTCAGCATGACCTCCGGGATTTCCATCCCCTTCCGAAGGAGTCAGCGTGAGGTGTTCAACCGCATGGAACGAGCCGGCGCCCCGGGGGAGCCTCGCGTAATCGTCGATGCCGTTCAAACCATAGAGGCCCGTCATGAGACTTCCACGAATCATTTTCACGGGAAGGCTCTCGTCATCGGGGATGACGAAGAAATACCAGCCATCCCAGCCCGGCCATCGTTTTCTCGTTTCGAGATTTCCCTGAGCGTCGACCTTGAAATATCGGGGCCTTTCATACTGCGGTGGGACCAAAACCCGGCTGTTCTTCAACGAACGATCAAACAAACGGTAGATCCACAATCCGTTGAACCGCGCGACCAGGTAGATTCCAAGCAACGCGCCGCCGGTGATCGCCCAGCAGATTTCGGCGTGGGTCATGTGCGGAGCGTCGGGCGCACCAGGGCCGGCATCTCTTTACGCGTTCCCGGCCTTTCGCAGGTTCCAGCCGAACCCGATCACGCCGACCACCCAGACGGCCATGACGATGACAAACGCCTTCAGGAATGTCGGATCGTCATAGAAAACCACTGACTTGTGAG
This sequence comes from Terriglobia bacterium, assembly GCA_041476305.1. Classification (GTDB taxonomy): domain Bacteria; phylum Acidobacteriota; class Terriglobia; order Acidiferrales; family UBA7541; genus DASTCZ01. Next base: position 1,639 of record JBGOTC010000258.1, on the reverse strand, counting down.
CGACCCACTGCGAAAACGTGCCCACCTGCATGGTGCGGTCCGTCTGGCCGAATACCCAGATGACCGAATAGATCGCGATCCCGATGTAAATAATGCGATTCGCCAGCAACATCCCTTTCGAGACCAGCCAGTTTCCGAGGAAGAAACCCAGGTTAGCCGCGGCGAGAAACACGAGCACAAAAACCGGCAGAAACAGGGGGTACGCCGAAACTGAATCCTCCGTCCACCACCGGTAGGTGGTCTCCCAACCGAAGAAATTCATGATGAAATAGACGGGAATCCACAGGAAAAAGAAGATCTGAAACATGTTGTTCTTCCACGCCACCTCGTAAAGCGCGCGCGGTCCCCCTGCCTGCAATTGCTTGTGGGCCGCATCCGCGAAAAAGCTGCCGACGGCGAATGCCGCAGGGACATCGATTTGTACCATTTGTTTACCTCCAAGGGAGCTTTACTGGCGATACAAAATCATTATTGGCCGTCTTTTTCAAGAACAATCGGCCCATGCACCTGTCCGGCGAGGGATTGCCCTGCATCGGCCTGATGGTCAGCCCCGGGACCACTTTCCCGGCGCCAGCCATGCCGTTACCCGGGCGGGATTCTTCACCGTGAGCCGCAGAAACTCCGCATCCGCGGACTGGATCAGCGCGGCGCCCTCCTCGCCGCCGATTAACTCCCCCCTGCGACGGCGGATCGCTAGCGCATAGGGCGCCATCTCGACTGCGCGGAACCCCTGCTCCGTTCGGGTTGCCAGATCCAGTGCCGATTGGTGCTCGCCGCCGGTGGCGGCAAGGCAAGCGCGAAAATGAAGGGCCAGTGAATCCGTCCAGCGCGATTTTTCGTTCACTAACTTTCGCGCGCAGGTTTCCACCATTGCGAACGCCTGCTTGCGATTGAAGCCCAGGTTCGGCGGTAATTCGCCGGCGCCCAGCAATGCCAGCAAACTTCGCGCTCTCAACATTTGCGCCTCGACGGCTACGACCTGGATACGAAGCACCAGTGACTTGGAAATCGCGGCCCATTGCCCGGACAAGAATTCCCAGGCTTCCAGCGGCCGGTTGTTATAGAGAAGAATGTCCGTTTGCACAAAAGTGTCTTCCCATCGCAAGAGGTCGAAGTGTCTCCGCGGCCAGGCGCTCCTGCCGATTCTTTCCTCTTCCTCCGCGCCCTTGGGATCGTCCGCGGCGAGCATCACCAGATGGGAGATGCGGGGCCGCAACCATGCCAGCAAATAGAGATCGCCGCGGTCTTCCGCCTGCTTCCGGTAGAGTTCATACCGGTCGCGCATTTCTCCCCACTCCCCCAGCCACAGAATGCAGAACATGGCGAAGAGTTGCGCCGTATCCAGCTCCCAGGTCACTCCGGTGCACTGCTCGCGGAGAATGGCCTGCGCCTGGTCGCACAATTCCTTTCCGTTCCGGTAATTTCCCCAAAGGAACTGTGCAATCCCCTGGTTCAGGAGCGAGAGTCCCCGAACATAAGGTTGATTGGCGCGTTCGGAAAGCGCGATGGATTTCCGGAGAACCTCCTCCGTCCGTTTTCTGGAGTGCGTCCCGCGCTGTGAGGAGAAACCCACTTCCACGGCAATGGCTCTCGCGACGCGGTTCAGTTCGCCCGAGCGCAGCGCCAGCAGAAGGTGCCG
>JBGOTC010000257.1:0-4586 GCA_041476305.1 Terriglobia bacterium | reverse complement strand
CCGGGACGCTCAACTTTTGGTAGCGGCTCTTCGAGACGGGGATTGTATCGAAGCGCAGGCGCAGCCAGTGCTCCAGTCCCTGTTGCGCGCGATAGTGTTTGCGATGCGCCAGCCCGGTCAGCTCAATGGAGCGGCCCATGTTGCACGGGTTGATCGCCGAAGTCGCCAGTTGATAGATGCGGCGATGCCGCCGCGCCACCAGCGCCGCGGCGATCAGCGTCATCCCGCGGCAGACCATATCCACGGGGATCACGTCCAGACACTTCCGTTCGTTGGTCGGCAATTGCCGAAAATAAGTTCCCAGGAGATACGAAAGCGGCGCGGAAGTGTTGATGCCCTCATTCCACCCGCTGAACGGGAGTTCCGTGGAAGTCTCCACAATGGATGGCCGCACGATGGCCACGGGAAGGTCCGCACCGCGCGACGCGATCAGGGATTCCGCCAGACTCTTCGTGAGCGTGTAGGTATTCGGCCAGCCGAGCCGCTCCGCCCGCCGGGAGCCGATGCGCGTCAGGCGGTTTCGCACCCAACGCTGGCGGTTGCGCCGCAAAACATTATCCACTTCATCCGCGGCAAACTTGCTCGGGTCGCTGCGCCGCCCCAGCGCTTGCCGCCGCAGCGCCGCCGTCATTTCCGGGCCTTCGGCGCGCGCCTCCACGTTGTGAATCATCTCTTCGAGCGAGCGGCACTCGCGCTCGGCATCAAAATCAGCCACGCCGGCCGGCGTGTAATTGGGATGCACTTCTTCGCCGACGCGGCCGTCGCGCTTCCCCACCACGTAGCAGGTGGAAAGATGCATGAGAGCGGCGTGGTCGCTCGCGCGGATAAACTCCAGCACATTCAACGGCGCGGCCACATTCGAGGCCAGCGCCTCGCGCAAATCGGGATTGAAATCCGTCAGCCCCGAACTGTTCACCACCACGTCCACGCGTTCCGCGAGCCGCTGGCGCACACTTTCTTCCAGGCCCAGGTTTGGCTTGCTGACGTCGCCCTCCACCACTTCCACGTGGTCGGCCAGGAATTGTCCGAAGCCCGCGCCCAGGCGGTCATGCAGCGGCCCGAAGACCGGCGACTCCTCCGCGATTCTTTCAAAGCGCCGCGCCGCGGTGGTGGTGCGGTTCCGCCGGATCAACAGATAAATCTTTCCGATCTCCGGTAAGTCCGTGAGGAGCTGCACCAGCCACACCTTGGCAATAAAACCCGTGACGCCAATCAGCAGAATGTGTTTCCCTCGCAGGTTTTCGTGAACGGAAAGCGGCGGCGCGGGAATTTTCGCGCTCGTCAGCACCACGGGGAGCGGAGGCCGCGACGGTGGCCGCATCGCCGGGCGCGCCTCGGCTTCCAGTCGCTCTCTTCCGCCATCGAGTTTCAGCGATCGGGAAAGGTCCTCCGGCGCCATGCGCCCGTCCGGCGAACCGCCAAAGAGTAGTGCGAACGCGCCTCGTGGCGGAACCACCGGGTCGAGCAGGCGTCCCGTGGCCACTCCATCGCGGAATTCCAATCGGTTCGCGAGCACGCGCCCGACTCCCAAATGTTCGGCCAGTGGGCGCATCACGTGGTCCAGCCCCTGGCTCACCAAAACCACCTGGTATCCCTCGGTGACAAACTCCCTGAGTTTCGCAACGCCCTTCGGCTTGAGCTGCTTTTTCAAAACGTAGTGAAAATATTCCTCGCCCAGCAGGTCCAGCCGGTCGCGCGTGATTCCCCGCAGGAGAGAGAGCAACATCCTCGTGGAGAATCGCTTGTGGAGGATGTAGAGCGCCGGCCGCGCCACGGCAAGCATCGCGAGACCCAGGCGCCGTCTCCAGCGCTCGGCGAAACTCTGCGCATTCCACGTAAAGAACGCCACCGGCCGTACGGCGGTCATGTCGATCAGGCTGCCCTCTACCCGCCAGAAAATGGCCGGGCCAACGGGGGCCTTTGGATGGCGCGCGGAAACGTCGCGCGGCTCGGATTGGAGTGTCTGTGTGTTCAAGTCGCTGTACTCAACAACCGTCAGCAAGCAGCCTGTTTTCAGGCGTGCGGGCGCACCAGGCTTTGGAGAAGAGTAGAAATTAGCATTGTCCGGCGCGGCGGGCAAGTGCGGGCGGGTGGGTGGGCGCTGCTTCCGCATTTGCGTACATGTTTCGCATGTCAATTTCTCCCTAACCGCTTGCAATCACAGTGCTTCTCGCTGCGCCGCATCCCTCCCCTCTAACGCCACGATTTGTCCCTACCAGTGTTTCCGAATCTGGTAAAGTCGCCCCGCGAAGGCCGCTCCCCCCATGAGCCAATCTGGCACCTCTGAAGGCGCGCCGCGTTCACATATAACCGGGCAACAGATCCGCGGGTTCCTCGCCGCGTGGGGCGGGTGGGCGCTCGACGGGATGGACTCCTTCATCTACGCGCTGGTCATGGTGCCAGCGCTGCGCGAGCTGCTGCCGCGCTCGGGACATGCGGCAACAGCGGGCTCGGTCGGCTTCTATGGAGGGCTGCTCTTCGCGCTGTTCCTTGTCGGCTGGGGACTCGCGTTCCTGTGGGGTCCGGTCGCGGATAAACACGGCCGCGTGTTCACGCTCATGCTTACGATCCTGTGGTATTCGGTCTTCACGCTTGCGGGAGCGTTTGCAACGAGTGTGTGGCAGCTCGGACTATTTCGTTTGCTCGCGGGAATCGGTATCGGCGGCGAGTGGGCCATGGGGGGCACCTACGTCGCGGAGGCATGGCCGGAAGATCGCCGCGCCGCCGCGGGCGCGTGGATGCACACCGGCTATTACTTCGGCATCCTGCTCGCGGGCGGGCTGAACGCCATCGTCGGCGCGCGATACGGTTGGCGCGCCATGTTCATCGTCGGAGGAGCGCCCGCGCTGCTGGTGGCCTTCGTGCGCTACGGCGTCACCGAGCCCGCGCGGTGGAAAGAGAAAGCTCGCGTGGTGCGCGCTTGGAGCATGTGGAAACCCTTCGCCGCGCTGTTTACGCCGGAATACCGCCGGCGGACGCTGCTCAACAGTTTCTACATGCTGGTCAGCATCAGCGGCCTCTGGGCCGGGACGGTTTACGTTCCCGCGGCGATCACCGCGCTCGCGGAAGCCGACCGCTTCCCCGCGCCGATGGTGGCCTCGCTCGCCTCGCACGCCACGATGTTGCTTTCCGCGGCGACGATTCTCGGCTGCCTCTGCGCTCCCTGGCTGGTGAAGAATCTTGGGCGGCGCGGCGCGCTCGGCGTTTATTTCCTGCTGATGCTCGGCTCGATTTTGTTTTCCTTCGGTTTCGCGTTCTATCTGCGCGAGGGCGCCGCTCTCTTGTGGTTCGGCTACGGGCTTTTCACGCTGGGTTTCGGCGGCGCGAATTTCGCGGTGTACACCATCTGGCTGCCGGAGCAATATCCCACGGAGTGCCGCGCCAGCGCGTTCGCCTTCGCCACTTCGTTCGCGCGCTTCGCGGGAGCGGGCATCACCTTCCTCGTCGGCGCGGGCGTTCAGCGTTTCGGGAGCATCGGGTATCCCGTCGCGCTCACCGCGCTGGCGTTTATTCCCGGGCTGCTGCTGCTCCCCTTTGGGTACGAAACGTCCGGCAAGCCTTTGCCGGAATAAACTGCTCCAGTGGTTCGCACAAGATCATTGTCAGCACGCTCGTGAATTTGATAGAAGGAGCACAGATTCGCGGTTCCAGAAAGAGATCCCATGCGATCGAAATTGGTGGCCACCATTGTCGTAATCATTGTCCTCGGCGGAGGTTTTCTTCTTTACCGACACTTCAGCAACAGCGGAGTCGTTGTCCAGCTCACGCTCGGGTATCAGTCGGACATTTGGCCCCCTCCGCCGGCAAAATTCTTCATGGACGGGCGCGAGCTCGCGTCGTTCACAAATGTTTCCGAGTTCCAGCGCAAAACAGCGGAGCAGGGCGACAGAGTTGTTTACGATTGGTTTGAGGCCGAGCAAGAAGTAGAGTTTCAAGCCCCGCTCTCGCAACTGAACACTCCCGCGGAGCGCCCAAGAATTACGGGACAAATCCTGACGCCCTGCGGGTGGATCGACGGCAAGGCCTACGTGAAGCAGTGGCTCTCCACGCTCGACAAACCGCTGACCCCCGCAAATGGAAAAGTTGCCCTGGGAGCGGACATGAGGATGGCCGATACGCCGATCCGCAGCGTGGAATTGTTTGTGGATAACCGCGGCGGCGCCGAGGCGCGGCTTGAGTTGGGCCAGAGCAGCATCACGATCGCCAGGGATTCCGCGCACAAATATTATTTTCCCGCGCCGAGTTGCGCGGAGGCGACGTCGCTGAAACTCAACGGGCAGGAAATTGCGCAGATCCCGCTTGAATATGCGAAGCGCGAGTCGACTGTTGGTTCCGGCTATGCAAGTTTGATGAATGAGAACCGGAACAAGGATCTTTCGTGGAGCTACTTGCTGGATACGTCGGGCAAGCGTTGCTACCAGCTCACGGAAAAAACTTACGTGAATGCCTATGAGGCGCGCTCGATGGGCCGGCTGGAGTCGGATACGCTTCGGTATTCCTCGAAGGTGCTGCATCACCTTGCGCCCGTGGAAGTTTATTATTTTCTCGAGCGCGCGCCGGACAAGGTCAAGCTCGAGCAGCAAATT
>JBGOTC010000256.1:0-4591 GCA_041476305.1 Terriglobia bacterium | reverse complement strand
ACGTGGCGACCTTCGAGGGCGCCAAAGACCTGATCGGCCTGGGGCTCGACGGAGTGAAGGTGGGGATCGGGCCGGGCTCGATTTGCACGACGCGCATCGTGACCGGCGCAGGCGTGCCGCAGATTACCGCGATCCTTGAGGCGGCGCGCGCGGCGCAAGGCTCGGGGGTCCCGGTGATTGCCGACGGCGGAATCAAATATTCCGGCGATGTGTCAAAGGCCATCGCAGCGGGCGCGTCTGTGGTGATGATCGGAGGATTATTCGCAGGCACGGAGGAATCGCCGGGCGAAACGATCCTCTATCAGGGGCGGACGTTCAAGTCCTATCGCGGGATGGGTTCGATTGCCGCGATGGAGGCGGGATCGGCGGACCGCTATGCGCAGGAGACGGCGGAGCGCGGCAAGAGCGTGCCGGAGGGCGTGGAGGGACGCGTGCCGTACAAGGGCGCGCTGGGGGCGCTGGTGGAGCAGTTGGTCGGCGGGCTGCGCAGCGGGATGGGATACTGCGGCGCGGGAAACATTGCGGAATTTCAAGAGCGCGCGCAATTCCTCCGGATTACTTCGGCCGGGCTGCGCGAAAGCCACGTACATGACGTGGTGATTACGCGGGAAGCGCCAAACTATCGCGTTGAGTAGCACCGCATGACCTTGCCGCCAAATCGCACATCGCTAATCACAGGCGGCGGCTGAGGTGCGGCTCCTGCGTTATTGGGGGCCGGCGGTAATTTGGGCGCTGGTGATTACTTCCGCATCCACAGGGTCGTTCACCACGGAGCGGACCGCCGGGCACATCATTCCCTTTCTTCACTGGTTGTTTCCGCACGCCACCTTCGACACACTGGAGCACATCCATAACGGGATCCGGAAGGGCGGGCATGTCTTCGAGTATTTCGTGTTCGCTCTGCTCGTGCTGCGCGGCTTCCGAAGCGGCAGAGCGGGCTGGCTGCGCACCTGGGCGATCTCGACACTGATCGTCGTGGCATGCTTCGCGGGGCTGGATGAATTGCACCAGGCGCTGGTGCCGGGTCGGGGGGCTTCCGCCTGGGACGCGCTGCTCGACACCGCAGCGGGAGCCTTGGCGTTGCTGCTGGCGTGGAGGCTTGCGCGGCAGAGAGAAAAGCGTGAGGTGACGTGGGGGGGCGGGGCCCACTAGGCCAGCGGTCGGAAAAAATTGGGGCAGAAAAGCAAAGCGCCCTCGGGGGTTCATTTCCCGAGGGCGTTTTGCTTGAATGATGGTTAACGCGTCAGGACTTGGCTTCTTCGGCCTCTTCCGGTTCTTCCTTCTTCGCGGGCTTCTCAGCTTTCTTTTCCTTTTTCTTCAGCTTGGAGCCCAGCAATTCGAGGATGGCGAGATTGGCGCCATCGCCGATACGGAAGCCGGCGTGGATGATGCGCGTGTAGCCGCCGGCACGGTCGGAGAAGCGCGGCGCGATATCCGCAAAGAGCTTCTTCGTCGCCGCGGGGGTCATGAGGAAAGCAGCGGCGCGCCGCCGTGTTTCCAGAGTGTCGCGCTTGCCGAGCGTAATCATCTTCTCGACGATGGGGCGCGCGGCTTTGGCGCGGGTGACGGTGGTGGTGATGCGCTCATGAACGATCACATTGGTTACGAGGTTGCGCAGAGTGGCACGGCGATGCGCCGGGTTGCGCCCAAGCTTCGATCCTGAATTGAGATGTCGCATCGCTCGGTCTCCGTGAAACTACAGGCCCGCGGTTTCTTCGGGCGGGGGCGGCGCCGTCTGGCTCGGAAGCGGAGGCCAGATGATGCGGCCATGCTCATCGAACTTCATGCCGAGGGCGAGGCCCATCTTGGTGAGGATCTCCTTGATCTCGTTGAGCGACTTGCGGCCAAAATTCTTGGTGCGCAGCATTTCGTTTTCGGTCTTCTGAACGAGTTCGCGGATGGTCTGGATGTTGGCGTTCTTCAGGCAATTGTAGGAACGCACGGAAAGCTCGAGCTCCTCAACGCTCCGGCCCAAATGCTCCATGCGCGGGTCGCTGAAGGATTCGGATTGCTCCTCGGAAAGCTCGGGTGGCTCCTCAAAGTTGATAAAGATGCTCATGTGGTCTTTGACGAGCTTCGCGCCGAGGCCGATGGCATCCTGCGGCGTGATGGCGCCGTTGGTCCAGACTTCGAGCAGGAGTTTTTCGTAGTCGGTCATCTGGCCGAGGCGGGCAGCTTCCACGGCGTAGTTGACCTTGCGCACCGGTGAATGGACAGAGTCCACCGGGATATAGCCGATGGGCAGGTCCTCATCAAAGTTGCGGTCGGCGCCAATATAGCCGCGGCCATTCTTGACGCGCATCTCCATCTGCAGCTTGCCGCCTTCGTTGACGGTGGCGACATAGACGCTCTTGTCGAGGACGGCGAAATCGGCGTCTTCCTCGATCATGGCGGAGGTGACGACGCCGGGGTTCTCGACGTTCAGATAAATGGTCTTGGGCAGGTCGGTGTTGAGCTTGAGCGGGACCTGCTTCAGGTTCAGGATGATGTCGGTGGCATCTTCCACGACGCCGGGGATCGAAGAGAATTCGTGGAGCACGCCTTCGATCTTGACGGCGGTGATGGCCGCGCCCTCGATGGAGCTGAGGAGAGCGCGCCGCAGAGCGTTGCCGACCGTGGTCCCCCATCCGCGCTCGAACGGCTGCGCGCTGAATTTTCCGAACTTATCAGTCAGCGACTCGAGGTCCGCCGCCAACCGCTTGGGCTTCTGAAAACCTTTCCACATTTTTGCAGTCCTTCCTCCCCGACGAAGCGGGGCAACAAAACGGTGCGAAGCAAATTGATGAACTACTTCGAGTAAAGTTCGACGATGAGCTGTTCGTTGAACGGCGGCGTTTGAACATCCTCGCGGCGCGGGAGAGTGATGACCCGCCCCTTGAAATGTTCGCGGTCGAGTTCAAGCCACGGAACGGCGTTGCGGCTTTGCGCGACGTTCCGCGCATCCAGCACCATGGCGTTGTCGTGCATGTCGTCCCGCAGCGAAATCTCCTCGCCGACATTCACCAGGTAAGAAGGGATGTTGACCTTCTTGGCGTTCACGAGCACGTGACCGTGATTGACGATCTGCCGCGCCTGGGAGCGCGAACTGGCAAGCCCCATGCGCCAGACGACGTTATCCAGCCGCCGCTCCAGCATGATGATGAGGTTCTCGCCGGTGGGGCCCTTGGCGCGCTCCGCCTTCTCGTAGAAATGGCGGAACTGCCGCTCGAGAAGTCCGTAGGTGCGCTTCACTTTCTGCTTCTCGCGCAACTGCAAGCCGTAGCCGGCAACCTTCGGGCGGCGCGCCTGGCCATGCTGGCCGGGCACGAAATTCCGCTTCTCGATTTCGCACTTTTCGGTAAAGCACCGCAGGCCCTTCAAGAAGAGCTTCTGCCCTTCCCTCCGGCACAGGCGGCAAACCGCTTCACGATGTCTTGCCAATGCAGCTTCTCCTTGGCGGCGCGAAAATCCGCGACGCGACTACACTCTCCGGCGCTTGGGCGGCCGGCAGCCGTTATGTGGAATGGGCGTGACATCCTTGATGGAAACGATGTGCAAACCCACGCTGGAAAGAGCGCGGACGGCGGACTCGCGTCCCGAGCCCGGGCCCTTGACCCGCACTTCCACAGATTTCACTCCGTACTGATCGCGCGCGACCGCGCCCGCAGCGGCGGAAGCCTGCTGCGCGGCATAAGGAGTGCCTTTGCGCGAACCCTTGAAGCCCACCGAGCCAGCCGAGGACCAGGAAAGCGCTCGGCCATCAGGATCGGTGATCATGATCATGGGGTTGTTGAACGAAGCCGAAATGCACACGACGCCGTGCGGCACCACGCGGCGCTCCTTCTTCTTCTTAAATTCCTTCTTGCGCTTGGCGGATTTTGTAGCCGCCGCCGCTGCCCCGGTCTGTTCCGGTGTTTCCTTCGCCTTCGCCACTCTTCACCTCGTGTGCCGCGGGCATTCGCCCGGGAATTACACTACTTGCGCAGAGCCGTCTTCTTCTTCGCGGCCACCGCGCCCTTCCGCGGGCCCTTGCGGGTGCGCGCGTTGGTATGCGTCCGCTGGCCGTGCACCGGCAGGTTCCGGCGGTGCCGGATCCCGCGGTAGCACTGAATTTCAATGAGGCGCCGGATATTCATCTGCACCTCCTTGCGGAGGTCCCCTTCGACGCGCCCCTCGGATTCAATGGCCTGGCGGATGCGGTTAATCTCTTCCTCGGTCAAATCCTTGATCTTTTTGGTCACTTCGACCCCGGCCTTCGCGCACAGCTTCCGGGCGCGTGGCTGGCCGATGCCATAGATGGCGGTCAGGCCGACCCAGATGCGCTTGTTGACCGGAAGATCCACACCCGCAATACGTGCCATTCTGTTTTTCTCCTCCCCGGCTAGCCCTGGCGCTGCTTGTGCTTCGGGTTGACGCAAATCACGCGGACCACGCCGCGCCGGTGGATCACCTTGCACTTGTCGCAAATCTTTTTTACGGAGGCCCTGACTTTCATTTTGCTTCCCTCTCCGGCGCGCTACTTGTAGCGGTAAACGATTCGCCCGCGAGTCAAATCGTAGGGCGAAAGCTCCACGGCTACACGGTCACCCGCCAGGATGCGGATAAAATTCTT
>JBGOTC010000255.1:0-4593 GCA_041476305.1 Terriglobia bacterium | reverse complement strand
GGTCCCGGTCTTGTCGAGGAGCAATGTATCCACATCCCCCGCGGCTTCCACCGCCCGCCCGGACATCGCCATCACGTTCATCTGGATGACTCTATCCATTCCCGCAATTCCGATTGCAGAGAGCAAGCCGCCGATGGTGGTGGGGATCAGGCACACCAACAACGCGACCAGCACAAAAATTGTCTGCGGCGCGCCGGAATATATGGCGATGGGCTGTAGCGTGACGACGGCGAGCAGGAAAATTATCGTCAGCCCGGCAAGCAGAATGTTCAGAGCGATTTCGTTGGGCGTTTTCTGCCGCTCCGCACCCTCCACCAGTTTGATCATACGATCCAGGAATGTTTCACCGGGATTGGAGGTAATGCGTATTTTGATTTCATCGGAGAGCACTCGTGTGCCACCCGTCACTGCCGAGCGGTCGCCGCCGGATTCACGAATCACCGGCGCGGATTCACCGGTAATCGCCGATTCGTCCACTGAGGCAACACCCTCAATGATTTCGCCGTCACCGGGAATAAATTCTCCGGCGGAAACAATGACGACATCCCCCGCGTGCAGTTTTGCCCCTGAGATATCAACAATCGCTCCGTCCGGCATCACTTTTCTTGCCCGCGTTTCGGACCGCGCCTTTCGCAGAGTTTCCGCTTGTGCCTTACCGCGCCCTTCCGCCATTGCCTCTGCAAAATTGGCGAAGAGCACCGTGAACCAGAGCCAGAGCGTGATTTGCAGTGCAAAACCAAACCCTCCGCCGTGCTTCACCGCACCGTAAACCAGATCAAAGGTTGTCAGGATCGCGCCCACTTCCACAACAAACATCACAGGATTCTTCATCAGCGTGCGTGGATTGAGTTTTCGGAATGAATCCACGGCTGCCGGGCCAATGATGTCCATGGCCCACAGCGGCTTCACACGCGAATTGGCTTTGTCTCTCATGAAATTAGAAAACCTTTCCCGCGTGCATCAGCAGATGCTCAAGGATGGGACCCAGGCTAAGCGCGGGGAAGAAAGTCAGCGCGCCCACGATGACGACAACGGAAACCAGCAGCCCGGTGAAAAGAGGTGTGGTCACCTGAAAAGTCCCGGCGGATTCCGGCACATACTTTTTCCTGGCAAGGTTCCCTGCAATTGCCAGCACGGGGATCACCATGAAAAAACGCCCGAGCAGCATGTCGAACCCGATGCTGGAGTTGTACCAGAGCGAGTTCCAATTGCCTCCCGCGAACGCTGATCCGTTATTCCCCGCCCCAGAAGTGTAGGCATAAAGGATTTGTGACAACCCGTGCGGACCAGCATTGGTAATTCCCGCCCTTCCGTAACCCGTGACGACACCAAGCGCTGTCAAAGTGAGAATGACCACGGGAAACACAAGGACTGTGAGCATTGCCATCTTTACGTCGTAAGCTTCGATTTTCTTGCCGAGATATTCCGGCGTGCGGCCCACCATCAGCCCGGCGATGAAGACGGAGAGAATGACAAACACAAGCATCCCGTAAAGGCCCGAGCCCACTCCGCCGAACACGACTTCGCCGAGCATGATGTTAATGAGCGGAACCATTCCCCCAAGCGGCGTGAAGGAGTCGTGCATCGAATTCACAGCGCCGCAACTCGCGTCTGTGGTCACCGTCGCGTAAAGAGCGGAATTGGCGATGCCGAACCGGACTTCCTTCCCTTCCATGTTTCCGCCCGCTTGAATTGCACTGGCCCTTTGATCCGCTCCCGTCAACAGCGGATTTCCGCGTGATTCCGCCGCGTAGGCAGATGCAACCCCCGCCGCAAAGAGCACGGCCATGGCCGCCCAGACCGCCCATCCGTGGCGCTGCGATCCGGTCATGCGCCCAAGCGTGTATGTCAGTCCTGCGGGAATCGCAAAAATCAAAATAACTTGAAAGAAATTGGTCAACGGCGTTGGATTCTCAAAAGGATGTGCGCTGTTGGCGTTGAAAAACCCTCCACCATTTGTACCGAGGATCTTGATCGCTTCCTGAGATGCGACTGGCCCCTGCGCGATCACTTGTTCCGTGACGGTCTGCGTCGAGGTTTTTCCATCCATCCCGGTCACCTGCACTGTTTGGGGTTCCAGGAGTTTCGCGGTGTCGTAGGGATGCAGATTTTGGATGATCCCTTGCGAAACAAAAACCAGCGAAATCACGAGACATGCGGGCACAAGTATCCAGAGGATGCAGCGGGTCATGTCCACCCAGAAATTGCCAATCGTCTTCTGTTCGCGACGCGCAATTCCGCGAATGAGCGCGATTGCCATCACGATTCCAGCCGCCGCCGACGTGAAATTGTGATAAGCGAGTCCCGCCATCTGGGTCAGATAGCTCATCACGCCTTCAGGGACGTATGACTGCCAATTCGTGTTGGTAGTGAATGACGCCGCCGTGTTGAACGCTAGATCGGTTCCTACACTTGCAAGATGTTGCGGATTCCAGGGTAGCCAGACTTGCAAGCGTTGAATGAAATAGAGCAGCGCCATCGAAACGCCGCTGAACAGCAACATCGCAATTGCATATTCAGTCCAGGGCATTTCATGGTTGGAATCCACGCCCGTCAGGCGGTAGATGCCCCGCTCAATCGGCCGCAAGGGCCAATCGAGTATCGTCCATTCATTGGAAAACACACGGGTTAGGTAAATTCCTACTGGCTTCGTGATCGCCAGGATGATTAGCAGAAACAACCCGATTTGAAACCAGCCGCTAGCTGTCATGGTCAGAACCTCTCCGGCCACAACAACGCAGCCAACAGGTAGCCGAGAAGCAGCACACAAATTGTCATCAGAACAATTGTTCCAAACATTTCGTTGCCCCTACTTCAAACGCTCGCATGCGCGGACGTAGACAATTGCTACCCCGAAGAAAACAACAGTTGCCGCGATGAAAATGATGTCCGCCATTGTCTTGCTCCTAGAACTTCACCAGTAGTGCGATATTGAGCCGCGTCTCGTTCTTGCGAAGGTCCGGGGCAAACCCTGGCACGAATGAACCAGCCGGGCCTGTGTTTCCTCCTGGAGGTGTGACTCCGCCCGGCCCAGCAAAGTACGGAACATTCGCCTCGCGATGGTCAAATTCAAATCGGAACGTAATGTATTGTTTGGGCATGTAATCGAACGTGCCCGAAACATCCCAGGCCTTGAATGGGTCTCCGGGATTCGCGGAGAAGTAGGGTGTTCCCGAGAATGCCGTAGCCCCGTTAATCGGTGGCACGAGCACGAGATATCGTCCAGGGTTATTGATCCCACCGCCGCCAATCGTCAGTCCAAACATGTCCTTGTGAAACCAGAAGCGGTTGTAGAACATGAAACCGATAAAACTCTGCTTCGGGCCGCCCGCGCGATTGCCAAAGCAGCTCACACCGCCGCCGTATTCGCACCCCGCGTCGAAAGTGAATGAAAACGCAGCCTTGTCCAACCCATTTTCCGGTTTATTGTAATACCTCACTTCGACGCTATCGTCGGTGTGAATTCGTGAACGTCCGGGGTTAAAAATCGTATCCGTTCCGAGGCCGTAGTTGTTGAAGACGAATGCAAGCCAACCTGTGGGCCGCCAGATAATTTGGCCTCCAGCGCCCGGATAGTGGTTGAATTTCCCGTATGACTGCCAGCCATTGATGAACCAAGGCTCGATCTTAATCTTGTCGGTCGGAAAAATCTGGACGCGCACTCCCTGAAAAAACCATGGCGTGTTAGAGGAAACATAGGACGGCTGGTAAGCCCAGTTGTCAAAGTTGTAGTAGCTGAATAGGCCGATGTAGGACATAAAAATTCCCGCGTCAACGTTGATGCCATGCATGGCATTGAAGTGATAGCCGCCATAGGCTTCTGAAATGTAGCGATAAGCGTCCGCGAGGTTCCACTGGCCGAGTCCGGGGCTGGCATCATTCCTCGGCGTCATCGTGGAATACATGCCGTATTGAGTCATCAATCTTCCACGCACGTTGCCGACATGGAAGTCACCACCGATTCCCAACTGTTGGAGTTGAACTTCACCGGTACGACCGCTTTCCGAGGATCCGACCAGCGTGTGGTCGGCGGGATGATGGAAATTCATGATGTAGCTGGTGTCAGCGCGAAATTCCGGGGTGAAGTATTTTGTATCGAGAGGCGAATCCGTCGTCCGGCTGTTTCCGTTCAGCCAGGTGAAATCCGCGAAGGCGAAGGGCTCCGATTTTGTCGGCTTCGGCGCCTTTTCCTGGAAAAGCGCGAGCGTGCCCGTCGGTGTTGCACCGGGAGCCACCGGGGAGCCTGCGGAAGCAACACCGCTGGCCGTCGCAGGAGTCCCGCTCGACGCAGGCGTTGATGCATCCCCAGTCTGCGCCTTGAGCAGCGCCTCCAACTCTTGTATGCGCGCGCGCATTCGCTCAAGTTCGGCGAGAATCTCGGCATTAACGGGACTAGGTGGGGCCTTGGCTGCGTCCGTCTTGTCAGTCGCCACGGGCGGCGGCATGGCTGACGATTTGTCATCCCGCGCTGATTTGTTTTCAGCGAAAGATTGTCTCGAGCTCGCGGCCATAGACGATCGCTCAGTCGCAATGCCCATTGAAACTGTCCTGGAATCGATAGAACGAGAGATTAAGCTTTCACCTTCAGCGATT
>JBGOTC010000254.1:0-4598 GCA_041476305.1 Terriglobia bacterium | reverse complement strand
GTTCGCCGCTGTGCTTCGGCAGATTTCGAGGCCGCTTGGACGCGCGTGGACGCGATCCTGGCGCCCACAGTGCCCATCACAGCTCCACGCATCGGTGAAAATGTGGCGCAGATCGACGGAAAGGAAGAACCAGTCCGCGGCGCGCTGATTCGCTTGAACCGCCCCGCAAATTTCACCGGGCTTCCGGCACTCTCATTGCCCTGCGGGTGGACGCAAAACGGATTGCCCATCGGACTGCAGATTATCGGGAGGGCGTGGGGCGAAGAGGAGCTGCTCTCCATCGCGCGCATTTTCGAGGAGGCCCATCCGGAATTTCGGCGCCGCCCTCCGAATTTCTAGAGGGCGAACCCCCTTCCATTCAGGGCAAGCCCCTGCTGCCTGCATCAAGCGGTGTCCCAGCCAAAAACCAATTCCACCTGTCGCGAAACCTGCGATGACGTCGACAATGTAGTGATTGCGAACATATACGGTTGACACGCACATGCAACCGAAGAAAGGTAGAAAAATCCAGAACATGCGCCGCCGGTAGCGCCACGCTCCCAGCAGGGCGACGAAGGAACCCGCGACATGCTCGGAGGGAAATGCTCCGCCATGCACGCGGCCAAAATGCTCGATGATGTCGCTGAGCTTCGTGAACGGGCCGCCCTGCAACGGGGGCAAATGCAATGAAGCAAGCGAGAAGTAAGGACTCTCCACCGGAATGAAAATCGAAATCATGTAGCCGATAGCATAGGCCGCCATGGAGCTGGTCATCACCACCCAAAAAGAAAAAATGGGAGGCCGCCCGGCCAGCGGTGGATTCGCACCGCGGCGATAAAGCGCGATGGCCAGAATGGTCAAGAAAAAGAAATAGCTGAGGTACGCCATTTGCATGAAGTCCGTGAGCGCCGGGCGGGAGTGCTGCGCAAACCATTCCGCCGGATGAACCCCAACAAGCCAATAATCGAATTGGAGGAACCAGGTGTCGCTCCACCCATTGCGCACGAGATGGACGATTCTCCCCAATTCCTCGAAGCAAAACAGGAAAACCATTTGCGGATACCAATGGCGCAGCCAGAGAAGAAAACGCCCGGCCCGTCTGTTGCCCCAATTTGAATTCGCTGCGCGTTGCGCGGAGGTCACCAAGATGAAGACAAGGGCTACGACACCCACATGAATCGTGAGCGTGCGCCCGGCGCGCGGCAGATTCTGAACAAATAACACCATCAACAAGCCGCTGAAACCAAGATAGGAGAGGGCGACCCACTCGAAAGCTCCGCAAGCTTTGAACGCGGTAATCACTACAGTGTGCAAGCGAGCCTTGACGAGTCGTGTCATCCGAGAAGGCCTGGAAATCTGTACGGATTCCCGCGGCATCACTTCCATGAGAACTTTCCACGTGACAGGGATGGGTGGGGCGTACCGCGGGGATTTGACTCCGCATAAAGTTCCAATCGCGCCCAGCGAAGAATGGGCCAGCCGCTTGTCCGGGCGAGGGCTGCGAGAGCGCTGCCGGGATTTATCGCCAAAGCGTTTCCGACAGCGGCGAGGAACCAGCGGTCGGCGAACGAATTCCCGTAGGCGAAGCTGCGAGAGAGATCAATGTCGTGGATTGCAGCCAGCCGCCGCATGGAAAGCGCCTTCGCGGGGCCGCAGACGGCTTCGCCGGCGACTTTTCCTGTCCATCGGCCTTCGAGCTCCACCAATTCGCTGGCCGCGACGGAGCTTTCCGCCGCGACGCCGAGGTGTTTGGCCGCCACGCGTGCCAATGGTGCCAGTGTCCCACTCACGAAGAAAATGGCGTGCTCCTGTTCGCGGTGCCAGGCAATGCGTCTGATTGCGTCGGGAAAGAACTCCAGGGAATTGGCGTGATGTGCCGCCCATTTCCGCGCAGCACTCACACGCACTCCCGCCAGATAGGCCTTGTTCCGGTCGATGGCGGCCAACCGTGCCGACAGATCGGTATTGCTGTAAAGTGATTTCAGACCATCCTTCAGGAAAAGGCCAAGCCAACGGGCGATTGCCGATGCGCGCAGCTCTCTGTTTCGTGCAAGGTGGGTGGCAAAGCGCCACTCGAGCGACGGCGGCGCAATGACCGTCCCGTCGAGGTCGAAGAAGGCGCCAATCTTTCTACCCTTGTTCAAGTCTCAATTCCTCGTATTACCGTACGGCGGCCGCTCGCCGCGCCGGGATGCGCAATATTTTGGATGAGGTGTGTGGGACATCCTGCGTGGTTGGCCGCCCCAATTCCAAAAAGTCTCTGCGACCCTCCCAAACCACGGGGATCGCGCGGAGCAGGCAAAAGACGATGGTCGAAACAACAACGACGCTGACCGTGTAATTGGAGGCAGCGAGTAGATCCGCCGCAGGCGAGCTTCGCGAATGCAGGAGCATCCACTGGAATCCAAGCGCACAGAAGCAAGCGCATTTCAGCGTGGCGTAGGCGGCGCGGCTTGCGCGCGAGGCAACAATTCTCCGGCTCCAGCCATGAGTGAGCAGCCAATTTCGCCGGAAATATTCCGAGCCGCCGCCAAACCGCGACTCGCGCATCGCCGCGAGCCCACGGAGAAAATCCGTCATGCTCCCGCGCACGAAAAAAATCACCGGCACCCAGAGCGAAATCTGGCCGCACACAGCGAAGTACGTGAAGAAGACATTCTCGATGACGCGGTCCCCCGCGATATCGAACTGCGCGCCGACGCGAGTCGCGAGGTTCAATCGCCGCGCGAGATAGCCGTCCAGTCCATCAAGCGCGACGCAGAGGATTGTCAGCGCCAATGCGATGGCGCCAACCCGGGGCGCGCCTATGCGCTCGCCCATGGCATAGAGTCCGACCGCGGCACAGCCAAGCAGCACTCGGAGCGCGGTGATTTTGTTGGGGGTGAGCAGACGCTTCATGTTTCCTTCAACGGCCGCGCTGAAATTCACGGGCCGCTGGAAAGATGGCAAGCGGCATGCCAATCCACTCGAATCGAAGAAGCGACATATCCATCACATTCTTCACCACTTAGGAGAAGCCGCGGCAATCGCGTATTCCTGTGGGCAGGCGCCGGAAGCCACCACTTGACGCCATTTCCCGCCGCTTGGCACTTCGCAAGAACAGGGTCAGTGGGCTGCAAGTTGAAAGATATGCGGGTGTGCGGTTAAAGTCTGAGGGACAAACCGAAAGGCATCTTGAATGGGTGAGCTGCTCACAGTTTTTGTTGCCGGCCTGGTGTCATTCCTTTCGCCGTGCGTGCTGCCGCTGGTGCCGGGCTACATTTCCATGCTCTCCGGCATCGGCGTGGAACAACTGCGCCAGGGACAGACTCCGCGCCACAACCTGATGACCTCCGCAATTTCGTTTGTCGTCGGATTTTCCATTGTGTTTATCGCCTTCGGGGCCTCCGCCAGCGCTGTGGGACATTTCCTGAGCCACAACAAGTCGCAGCTCGCCCCTTTCGCGGGCGCGATCGTGATCCTCTTCGGGTTTCACCTGATCGGAGTTCTCGGCCGCATCGGTTGGGTGACGGGAGGAATCCTGACCGGCGTGTTGCTGGCCCTGGGACTCACGGTCTATTTGCGGCCCGGGGTGCTGGGCGAATCGTGGCGCCCCATTGAGTTTATTGCACTGGCGCTCATCCCCCTGTTCGGCCCGGGATTGACGCGCTGGCTGAACCGCGATGTTCATTTCCGGAACATTGGCGGGAGCAAGGCGGGCGAAGAAAAACAGCCCGGGTCGTTCGCGGGCATCACCAGTGGCTTCCTACTTGGCTTCGCGTTTGCGTTCGGGTGGACGCCGTGCATCGGGCCAATCCTTGCGGGAGTGCTGGCGCTGGCTGCCTCCTCGGCCAACATCGCGCGCGGGGTGTTCCTGTTGGCCATTTATTCGGCGGGGCTGGCCATCCCCTTCCTGCTGACGGCGCTGGGCATCAGCCAGTTCCTGCGCTTCTACCAGAGATTCCGGCGTTACCTGCACGCGGTGGAGATTGCGAGCGGCGTGCTCCTGCTATTCGTCGGGATGTTGATTTTCAGCAACCGGCTGACATGGCTTTCGGGGAAACTAACATTCTTGAACCGATTTATACGATAATAGAGGGGCGAGGCGCGCAATCATTCGCGGGATGAACTCATGAACAGGAATAAGACCTGGGCGGCAATCGGGACAGTGGTGGGACTGCTTCTTGCAATATTTCTCCTGAACCGGCAACTCCCTCCTGTCACGGCGCAACCCAACTCCGGCAACAATGGCGCCCTGCTGACGGATATCGTCATGAAGGACCTCGACGGAAAAGCGGTGAAGATAGCCGACCTGGGCGGGAAGGTAGTGCTGCTCGATTTCTGGGCGACGTGGTGCGGTCCCTGCAAGTACGAAACCCCCATGCTTATCGAATTGCAGAACAAGTATGCTTCGCGGGGATTTATCGTTCTTGGCGTGGCTATGGATGAGGGAGGTAAGAGCGTCGTCGAACCCTATGTCCGTACCGAGCGATTCGATGTGCAAGGCAAACAACTGGCCATGAATTTCCCGATTATTCTGGGGACCAGTTCACTCGAAGAGAAATTCGGAGTGACGGGTTATCCCACCACCGTTCTGATTTCGCGTGATGGCCATCTGGTGAAGATTACTCCGGGCCTGG
>JBGOTC010000253.1:0-4601 GCA_041476305.1 Terriglobia bacterium | reverse complement strand
CCAACGCATCGTCTCCGCGCCGTCCAGGATGAACACTCTTCGACGGCCGTGCGGGCGGAAATAGGCCGCGCGTTCAATGGCCCGCAGCTGCCCCATGCGAATCACCGGCCGCGCCACCGGAGTTTTCAGCCGCACCGGGTCGGGGACCATGGCCCAAACATCCGGATGCGTTTGCAGGATGAGCGGGGCGCGCTCGACCGCCGCCGCGTCCGCGCTCTCCCCGCGCTGCGCCAGCCCCTGCTCGATGAGAGGTCCGGTGTCGGCGAGAAGGGCGATTCTCTTGCAAGTGTCACACTCGCCGCAGAAATCGTCGCGCAGCTTCTCGCAATTGGCGGCCTGGGCAAACATGCGGGCGAGCGTGTACTTGCCCACTCCGCGAGGCCCCAGGAAGAGCATCGCGCTTGGAACACGCTCCGCTTTCAACATGCCGCGCAAGGTGGCGGTCACGCGTTCGTTGCCGTGAAATTCCGAGAAGCCCATCAGTCCGCGCCTTTTCCTGATACGGCGAGCCCGGGAAGGCGCGCACCAATGGCATTGAGCACGGCACGGTGAATTTTCTCCGGGGGCAGCAACGCTCCTTCCGCCGACGCACATTCGATGGTCGCCCAATTCGGCGCCGTCGCCAGCCGGTCATAAATGGTTGCTGCTTGCTCGAGATGCTTCAGGTCGGCCTCATGGATATCGCGCCCCCGAGTCGTATAGTCGCGGGCTTCTTTCAAACCGACCAACCGGTAGGCTTCCGCCAATGGAATGCGCAGGTAGATGACCAGGTCCTCGACGGGCAGTCCATAGAGGCCGTATTCGAGGCCCCTCAGCCACCCCAGGAACTCTTCACGTTGCGCTGGCGCGACATGCGCCGTTTGATGGGCCAGGTTGGACCCGACGTATCGGTCGGCGACAACCGTTTTTCCCGCGCCGAGGGCGGCTTCCAACTGCGGTTTGGCCTCCAGGCGATCCCCGGCGTAGAGCAATGCCGACAAATGCGCGTCAACAGTTCCGATCGGGCCGAAATCCCCGTTCAGGTATCGCGCAACCAACCGGCCGAAGGAGGAGTCGTAGCGCGGGAAACTGAACTGTACAAAGGGCACTCCACGCGATTCCAGTTCGCGCGCCAGCAGTTCGAGCTGTGTGCGCTTTCCTGAGCCGTCGATGCCCTCGATGGCGATAAATTGTGCGCGCGGCATGGTCATTTGCAGGTTGGCGGGCAAGATTGCAGCTCCGCCAGACGAAGTCTAGCTTGAGACGCGCATATGCCGCAATGTCGGAAGCGGGACGGCGCTGTGGGACGATTGCGGTGTGAAAAATGGAACTCCGCGGGCGTGGTAAAATCGCGGCCGTGAGCGAACTCGACCGAACCGTCGCGGCGAATCTGCACCGTATCCGCAAATGCATCGCGCGCGCCGCGGAAGTCGCGGACCGCCGCCCGGAGGAGGTCACCCTGGTAGCAGTATCCAAAATGCAGCCGGTGGAGGCCATTCGCGCCGCCTACGCCGCGGGCGTGCGCCACTTCGGCGAAAACCGTGTGCAGGAATGCGCTGCCAAGCGGCCCCACCTTGCGGACCTTGCGATCACCTGGCACCTGGTTGGCCCGCTGCAAAGCAACAAAGTGCGCCGGTCGATGGGACTCTTTGACCGCATTGATTCCGTTCACTCGCTGGAACTGGCGCAGAAGATCAGCACGATTGCGGAAGAAGGCCGGCGAATCCCCATTCTGCTGGAGGTGCGCATGGATACGGCGCCCACGAAGGCGGGGCTTGAACCGGACGAGGTGCCGGATATCGCCGGTGCGGTGCTGGAAATGCCGCATCTCGATTTGCGCGGCTTGATGTGTGTTCCGCCGTATTTTGCCGAGGCGGACCAGGCGCGCGTGTCGTTTCACCACCTGCGGGAGATCCGCGACGCGATGGCCCGGCGATTCGAGATGCTGTTTCCGGCGCTTTCCATGGGGATGTCGCATGATTTCGAGGTGGCCATCGAAGAAGGGGCCACGGAAGTGCGGCTGGGCACGGCCGTTTTTGGCGCTCGGCCGCCGGGTTAGGCGGGAGGGACGAAAGAGGGAATTAAGTTGCCGATTGATGTGGTGGAGAAAAAGGGCTTCGTCACATTTCAAGTGCGTGTGCAACCGCGGGCGAGCCGTAACGCCGTCGGCGGAGAATGGCAGGCGAGTCTCAAGGTGCGGTTGACAGCTCCGCCGGTGGATGACCGAGCGAACGAGGAACTGTGCCGCGTTTTGGCCGCTCATTTGAACGTGCCCGTTGGCGCTGTTAGAATCCTCAGCGGCGAACGCAGCCGCACCAAGCGCATTGAAGTGCGCGGCGCGACCGCGCAACAAGTTCAGGCCCTGGCCGCATCCTAGAAGGGACCACTCGACATGCCGGACATCCAAGCCATTCAGAAGGTGCTCCGCGAAGAAAAGATGGATGGCTGGCTGTTCTATGACATCCTGCACCGCGATCCGATCGCCTACCGTGTCCTCGGCCTGCAAGATTGCATGGCCAAGCGGCGGTGGTTCTACTTTATCCCGGTGAAGGGAACTCCTCGAAAGCTGGTTCACCGCATCGAATCGGCCGCGCTGGATAGTCTGCCCGGCGAGAAATTTCAGTACGCCGCGCGGACGGAGATGGAGAAGAACCTTCCGAAATTGCTGGGTCGCGCAAAGGTCGTAGCCATGCAGTATTCGCCGAAGAATGCCATCCCGGCGATTTCCGTGGTGGATGCGGGCACCGTCGAACTCATCCGTTCGCTGAAGCGCAAAGTGGTGAGCTCGGCAAACCTTGTACAACGTTTCGAGGCGGTCTGGTCGCCGGAGCAACATGCCGGGCACATGGCCGCCGGGCGACTGATCGACAAGATTACAAGTGACGCTTTCAAACACGCGGCGAAGCTGGTGCGGAGCGGAACCGCTTTTACGGAGTACGACCTGCAGCAGTGGATGGCCGAGCAGTTCCGCGCGAACGGATTGGTCGCCGACAGCGATCCCATCGTGGCGGTGGGACCCCACAGCGGCGACCCGCATTACGAGCCGAAGAAGCAGACGGCCTCGCCGATCCGCGAGGGCGATTTGCTGCTCCTGGATGTGTGGGGAAAACTCGACAAGCCGGGAAGTGTCTATTACGACATCACCTGGATGGGCTACTTCGGCGCGAAGGTCCCGGAGAAATACGCGAAGGTCTTCAGCATCGCGCGGCAGGCTCGTGACGCCGCTGTGAATTTCGCGCGGGAGGCCATCGCTGCTGGGAAAATGATTGAAGGCTGGCAAGTGGACCGCGCCTCCCGCGACGTGATTCAGAAAGCGGGTTACGGAAAGTATTTCGTTCACCGCACGGGACACAACATCGGGCAGGAAGTCCACGGCGCGGGCGCGAACATGGACGACCTGGAAAGCCACGATGTGCGGCGCATCATTCCCGGGACGTGTTTTTCCGTGGAGCCGGGAATCTACATGGCAGAATTCGGCGTGCGCACCGAAGTGGATGTGTACGTCGGCGAAAAAGAGGCGGGCGTGACCGGAGCGGTGCAGAGCGAGATTCTGCCGCTGCTGGCCTGAAGGATGAATTCGGATTCCAAGATGGAAGAGACTCCCCAGCCCGTTGCCACCATCCTTCCGGAGGAGACGCAGCCCGCGGAGGGAAGCTCCTCCGCGCGCAGCTTGTTTGTGGCGGTGGTGGGTTGGCTGATTCCGGGATTGGGGCATTTGGTGCAGAGGAAGTACGGCCGCGCGATCGTAGGTTTTCTGGCGGTGGGAGCGCTGGCGATGGCGGGGCTCTGGATGCGCGGAAATATTTTCCCATTGCGTGGGAACGACGCCTTCGGCGTGCTGGGATTCATCGCCGACGCGGGATCGGGAGCTTTCTATTTCCTGGCTCATTCGATTGAGAAGGCCGGGCCGGACGTCTCCCGCGCGGCAGGGGATAACGGAACTCGTCTGCTGGCAACCGCCGGCGTGCTGAACCTGCTGTTCGTGCTCGACGCGCTTGAGATTTCTCGCGGCCATAAGAGCTGATGAACCTCACTCATTTCCAGACCATGGTGTTGTTTGCCTTGATTATTTCGGCGGGGTTTGCGTTCCTGAGCCGCCGACGACTGGCTTCCCGCATCACCTATGTGGTCTGGGCGTTTCTAGCCTTCCTCCTTGTGGCTATCGCAATTGGGTGGCTGATGTATCCCGCCTCGCACTAGGCCACGCGGGCTGTGTTTGACGCCTCCGCGCAGCGATGATAAATTTCAATTCAACAAGTTTTCCATCCGGGCCGAGGTAGCTCAGTTGGTAGAGCAGACGATTCGTAATCGTCAGGTCCCCGGTTCAAGTCCGGGCCTCGGCTCCACTTCTTTGTGAATCCATTTGCAACGAGAAGGCGATCCGCCAAGTTGTTCGTGGCTGTGACAGAGAGGCGCCATCCGTGTTCGTTCAGGGCACCCCCCCATCTTTTTGCAAGAGTATGAGCCATAAGGGTTTGCGGGCGCGATATTGCGTAAGAGTATGAGCTGTGAGGTTTTAGCGGTAGAAGATGAGATCAAGTAAGTCGAAGGGGCCATTTACATAGTTAGTATGGAGTCGGGATGTTTGTCAATAGGTAAATCTGTGGAAAGCGAATCGAAAT
>JBGOTC010000252.1:0-4613 GCA_041476305.1 Terriglobia bacterium | reverse complement strand
CGGATAGGTCCCCTCGAATTCAATCGGGTTCTGCGTGGCGAAAACAGTAAAGAAATTGGACAGTGGATAGGTCTTCCCATCCAGCGTCACCTGTCTTTCTTCCATGGCCTCAAGCAAAGCCGATTGCGTCCTCGGCGGAGTGCGGTTGATTTCGTCCACCAGCAACAGGTCGGTGAAGATCGGCCCTCGATACAGCGAAAATGTCCCCGCTTGCGGATTGAAGACCGTCGTCCCGAGCATGTCCGCGGGCATCAGGTCCGGAGTGCACTGCACGCGACGGAACTCCAGCCTGCCGATCAGCGCCAGCGCCTTGACGGCCAGCGTCTTCGCCAGCCCGGGAAATCCCTCGATCAGCGCGTGCCCTCCGCAGAGCAAAACGAGAAGCATTTGATCCAGCGGGCCGCGCTGCCCGACGATGGCCTTGCCCATTTGCGCGCGGATGTGTCCTGCGACTCGTGCTACTTGCTCTGCCATGTTCGCTTCTCCTCGTTTTGCATGCGGTTCAGTTCAAGCAGTCCGACATATTGTTCCAGCGAACTCACAATCTGCAATGCTTCATCATTCTTCAAATGGAGATCGTGCGCCGATCGCTCCGCGCGCTGCAATGTTTCATAGAGACCCGGCTCCCGCCATCCCAGTCTTTCGCGCGCCGATTCAAATATCTGCTTCACCGAAGCGGAGGCCGGAAGCCCCAACCGTGTCCCCACCAGAAATCGAAATCGTTGCCAGACCGTCTCCACAGCCCCCGAAGCGGAGCCTGCGCTTTGATAAAGCGCGCCCAGCGTCTCCACGAACTCCAGCGGGGATTGCCGCGATTCAACCACTGCCGGTCGCACCGGGCCGCTGCGCCGCCCGTAGGCCAGGATCAGCACGAAATAAATCAATCCTGCCTGCAACAGCATCCACACGATTGGTGTCCCCGCCAGATAGCTCGAGAGCGTCCGCCGCTCTCCGTGGTAATACTCGTCCCAAAGCACATGCGAGCTTTCGGGATTCCTCAGGCAGTTCAGCAGCAACCTCAGGTTTCCTGGCAATCCGATCCCCGCATTCGTCAGCGGCATGGAGCTGGCCCACCAGATAACCCGGCCCTTGTCCAAGGGATAGGTAACGACGACCGCATTCGTGCCCTGCGCGTAAAGTGGAGCGTATTGCAACTCGTGCGAATTCCACCGCACCGGTGCGCCCATCGTGATGACTGCGGCTCCGCGGGTGAGCGGACTGACTGACACCGCAGGGTAAGTCCGCGTCGTTGCATCGAACAATTCCATCAGTTCCGATGAGCCCTTGTTGAGAACCTCGCTGATCCCGGTTCCTGTGTAGACCAACCACCCGCCGCCGCGAATGAACTGTTCCAGGCGTTCGCTATCCACATCCCCGATGTCGATACCCCGGGAACGGTCTGCCAGCACCAGCACCATCCCCTCGCCCGCGATCGGCAACTCCGAAAGTGGCTGCGACCACCGCTCCTCGTGGTAGCCCAATTCTCCGAGCAGCAGATAGGCGGCCTTCGCTCCGTCTGAGTCCGTGGAGTAGCTGGAGGCCGATGGCGAAGGCGAGGGCGTCGGCGGCGCGAGCAGTGCCGTGGCTACCACCATGATGATCATCAGCAGTAGTGCGCCGATCAGGAGTTTGCGGTCTGAGCGGTCGAGTGCTACCTGCATCCCAGCGTCTCCAGGTGTTGAAAAGCAGTATCAGAATCTCGCTGTGTGGCGGGCAGGTAGCCGTACCACACCGCCTCCATGCTGCGCGTCAATTCGCCAAGCGCCGCGGCGCTTCCCGCGGGAGGCGCCACTTTTTCCTGCGATGGATCTCCGCCGGTTGCATCCGGTGACGCGATTGCGCGCCTTTCGAGCAAGCGAAGGTATTCTCGAGGCGTTTTGGCCAGGTCGAGTTGCCAGATCCCCAGGTCAGCCAATCGATAGACGCCCGCCCAGTAGGCGCGGTGCACCGTGGCGCGATAATCGCCTTTTGAAGATGCCACGTGGGCTTCCCGCACCCAATCGCGCCACGTCTTCCCCGGCGTGAAGAGTGTGTCCGCGCGCAGCGCCTCGGTGCGTGCGATTCTCCCCAGGCTCCGCGCCAGCCAGAATGCGGCAATGACAAAGACAATTCCGATGATGAGCCACACCAATGTGGTCCGGACGGCTCCAGGACCGATCAGACGCCCTATTGTGCGGTTGATGAGCCAGTCTATCCATCGCCGAATCTGGTGCCACAGCTGGGCCAACCAGTTTTCACGCTCGATCCTTTGGAATTCCCGCTGCTTCAAGATGATTCCCAGCTTCAGGCGGGCCATCGCATCATCAGGCCCTGCGGCTGCATTGGCAAACCTCTCGGCCTCGGCCTTTAAAAACTGAAGGCGTTCCGCGGCCGCTTCACAAAGCCGTTTGCGCTCCACGGGCTCTTTCGCCATCAGGGAGAGCGCGTCGTTCAGCCATTTGTTGGAAATTTCAAGCTGCTGTTGGCCGCCGGCATCCACAACCCAACTCGCGGGAAAGGTATTGCGGAACGCATCGATCCCCCCCGGATGTTCCGCCAATCCCAATACTCCGTCTGTCAGCCGGTCCAATTCCGATTCGTAATTCTTCAGGCTCAACGCACTGCGATTTGCCGCGATGTCTTGTGTCGCAAGGATGGCAGGCGAAAAAAAACAGCCGAGGAGAATGGCGAGAACCAGTTTCACCACCGGACCGCGCATGGAGCGGTGGCATGCCGAAACCATAAATTTCAGCAAAGCGGGAATTCCTCCGGAACCCTACTGCGCCGACTGAAACGGCGGCGGCGCGCCCGGGCCCGCGGATGTCGCATCGGTATTGCCCAGAGCGCTGATCATCGTTTCCAGGTCAAACGCTTCTTTCCGAATCCGAACGTCGTAATAGAAAAGGGACAAGGTGATCATCAACAACGGCATAGCCACGATGGAACTGATGGCTCCCGAGATATTGGCGGCGACCTGAATCCAAAAAGGGAGCGATCCCTTCATCAGGTGAACCGCCATGAGGATGGAAATTGGAATGGCAAAGACGAGTTGCACGACGTAAAAGATGCACAGCATCACAAAACAGGCCACAAAAAGTCGCCAGCGGTGCCCCTGCGTGAGGGCATTGCTCCGCGCCAGTGAGTTGAACACTCCGCGGTTCTCAAGGACGAACGCCGGAACGGACACGGCGAAACGGATCATCAGCCAGAATCCGGCAAGAAACCCGACAATCATCCCCACGATTGCAATCATGAGCACAAGACCGGGGCCCATGGCTCCCATCGCCCCGCCGACCACTGCCCCCACCAATCCCAGAATAAAGAACAGTATGAAAACAAACACAATGGCGATGAAGCTCAGCACCAGGAATAACCCGAAGAGGCCGGGGATTCTGCGCACCACCGCCGCGTACGTCCGCCGAATCGTTGTCCTCCGCCCCAGATAAATCTCGGAAACGGCGTACGTCATGCATCCCAGGACAAAAGCGAAGCCCACGCCTCTCAAAAGACCTAATCCCAGCGTCGAAAGTATGTTCGACTGCATCGCGGCAAAAGCGGCAAATGGATTTGAGGGGTCGGTCCGCGCTGCCGGTGTGAACGTCACCGGGAACGCCGCTAGCTGGATAAGAGTAAGAAGGAGGAGCCCGGCTTCGGGCAACACCATAATCCCGCAGACCAGCCAGAAGTTATTCCGGTAAACGGTGAACGTCCGGTCCAGCAACTCCGAAAGGCTGGTCGCCTTCAGTTCCACCGCGCTGGGGGTTGCGTTTTCCAATCCTGAGTCCTTTGCTTATCCCGGCGTGGCCGCCGGAGATCCGGTCATCGGCGCCGGCGGCAACTCTTCCATCATCCTCTGCAGGTCGAACCCTTCCTTGCGAACGCGTGCGTCATAATAGACCAAACACAGTGCCGCTGTCCTTAATGTCGCTGCCAACAGGGGGCCCAGCAACGAAGCTGCCGACGTAACTACAATGAAGCACACCGGGCCCGTCTTTCCCTGGAACACAAAGGTCGATATCAGGCTCAACGGAAGTTGCGGGGGATATAACCACGAAGGTAAATGAATTGCAATGAAACAGAAACCAGCCAATTACAAATAGCTTAACCACCAATCCTTGCGTCGCGCTTTGACTCCCGCGAACCACCGGCATGGAAGATAAAGCAGCAGGACTGCTAGAACCCACATAAGGTAAATAAACGGCAGGTTGTGGCCGTATCCTTCGGGAATCGGATTCATGTAAATGGCTCCCCGGAAAAGCCACGCCGCCGGCTGATGAAACAGCCAGGCCGCCAACCCCGCCATGGCATGGATCAAGTAAATGTGCAGCACATAAAAAAACAGGGGGACGCGCCCATAGACAAGGAAGAATTTTCCGATTGCTCCCAATCCCCGCGAAAGCGCGCGCCGGTCAAGGATCGACAGCAGGATCAGTCCGGGCCCGATCGTCATCAAGAGATATTGCAGCGACGGCGGATATTTCTCGACATTCAGGAAAGAGACCACCGTCATTGTCACCGAGGGCTGGACGCGCCACGGGCCGTCCATGTCTGAGGAGTACACGAAATCGCTTTGCCCATGATAGGGCGGGTTCCCGTACAAATTCGTCCCGCGCAGGACCAGGAACAGAATTGTT
>JBGOTC010000251.1:0-4667 GCA_041476305.1 Terriglobia bacterium | reverse complement strand
TCTTCGCCGGACTTTGGCGCGAAAAGAATGCCGATCAAGGCGCCAATGCCCAGACCGACAAGGAAATAACTCACTTTGCTTCCAACGTTTTCTGCCATAAATCCCCCTCTCATCGAACGTAGCACACATGCCCCATCCTGGCAACCGGCGGGGTTCCCGCGGCGTGGAAAGAGTGAGACAATTTCTGAAATTGAGGATCAAAGATGCAACGGTACGCGTTCGGACTGGCCATTCTTGCATGTCTGGGAATTCATTCGGGGGCTGCGCAGACCGGATCGAAAGCCTCGGACGCCCAGCAGGCCTTCCTGGCAAAGCTAGTCACCGCAGCCATGGAACGCACGCAACACGCCGTCCGGTATGACCCCGCATATGTGCACATTCCCTATCCGGGCGGCGACGTTCCCGCAGAAACTGGGGTGTGCACAGATGAAATCATTCGCGCCTACCGCGCTTTGGGAGTTGATCTTCAGAAGGAGGTTCATGAAGACATCCTTCGGGACCGCAAAGCCTATTCCAGTGTTCACCGGACACCGATCACACGACCTGACTCCAGCATTGACCATCGCCGCGTGCCGGTCCTCATGGTGTTTCTCAGCCGACATGGGACGGTCCTCCCGATCAGCAAGCGCGCAGAGGACTATGCGCCGGGTGAAATCGTGACCTGGGATTTGGGCGGTGACGTGCCGCATATCGGAATCGTGGTGGATCGCCGGGCCGCCGGGAATTCGCGCTACATGGTCGTTCATAACATTGGAGAGGGCCCCAAGATGGAAGATGTCCTCTTCCATTGGAAAATTACGGGGCACTACCTGTACCTCGGGCCGGAAAACTAGCTTGAGGCAAGAGTATCAATCCACGCGAATTCATCCTCGCAGGAATCATTATTGAGCTCACCGTGAAAAGTCCATCTCGAGTCTGGTCAGTCTGTGAGCAACAGCGGGCTAATGGCGTTGTAATGGACCAGCAACGCTTTCTTGCCAACCACCTTGAAATGAAATTCTTCCTCGAGTTCACCCGAGGCGCACGCCCTGGAATAGCGGAGGTCGACAAAAGTTCCCCCCGTGGTGACGTTGTAGAAGACACTCGTATTGCTGGAATTCGAGCACAGGCCAAGTTTCCGGCGCACGCGCTCAAAGAATTTTCGCGATGTTTCGCGGTCCAATGCGCCCTTGAAATCTGGATCGGATGCATCGTAAATGGCGTCGAACTGCTCCAAATTATAACGGGAATGGAATTCATCCACCGCTGCCTTGCCAAGTTTTGTGCCTCCGGACATGCCGCAACCCGACAAGCCCAATGAAGCAACCACACAGAGAAATGCGCAAGTAAGTGATCGCATAAAGAACCTCCAATGATGTCGCGGATTCTATTCCCGTGGCGAGGGAGGCGCAACGTCCGTCGAAGACACTGCGCGGAAATGTTCCGCGATGCGGCCCGCAAGCGGGCGGGCCACAACGCGAGCGAGGTCATCTTCATTCGCCGCGCGCAAACGCGCGATGCTGCCAAATCGGCGCAATAGTTTTTGCGCGGTACGCTCGCCGACGCCGGGAATTTCCGTCAATTCGGTGTGGAGTGTGCGTGCAGAGCGGCGCTGACGGTGGAAGGTGATGGCGAAGCGGTGGGTCTCATCGCGGATTTGCTGCACCAGATGCAGGATGGGTGAGTGGCGCTCCAGTGCGATGGGTTCATCCTCCTGGCCCAGCACGAAAATAATCTCTTCGCGCTTCGCGATGCTGGCCACCGGCTGGTTGATGATCTCGAGTTTTTCGAGAGCGTGCGCCGCGGCGTGCAATTGGCCGATGCCGCCGTCAATCAGGATGAGGCCCGGCAGCTCTTTTTTCTCCTCCAGCACACGGCGATACCTTCGTTCTATCACCTCGCGCATGGAAGCGAAGTCATCCACGCCTTCCACTCCCTGGATGATGAATTTGCGGTATTCGGATTTGGCCATCCGACCGCCCTGCCAGACGACCATGGAAGCCACGGTGTCCGAGCCCTGGATGTGCGAAATATCAAAACTCTCGATGCGTTTCGGCGATTCGGGCAAGTTGAGCGCACCTTGCAAGGCCTCGCCGATGGCCTTCGACGTTGGCTTGAGCACACGGAATCGCTGCTCAAACGAGTGCCGGGCGTTTTTCTCCACCAATTCCATGAAGGCGTGTTTCGCGCCGCGCTGAGGGGTCATGATTTCCACGCGGTGCCCGGCGTGTTCCGACAAGCTCTCTTCGAGTAACTCGCGATCCTCGAAATCCATGGGAACGTGGATGGCGCGCGGCAGGTAACCCGCGTCCAGATAGAGCTGCTTCAACAATGAGGGCAGGAATTCCGCGGGGTCGAACTCTTCCAGCTCTTCCCAGTAAAAATCGCGGCGATCCACCACGCGTCCCCCGCGCAGATGGAAGAGGTTCGCGGCGACCTGCGGCGGTTCGGCATACCAGGCCAGGACGTCGGTGTCGTCACCCTTCGCGGAAGCGATTTTTTGTTTTTCCTCAATCTCCTCAACGGTTTTTAACAAGTCACGGTAGGCCGCGGCCTGTTCGTACCGTTGCGCTTCGGAGTCGCGCGCCATGCGCTCACCCAGACTCCTAGCCAGTTCGTTGCGCTTGCCTTCGAGGAAGGTGCGGACATCATGCGCGGCTTCGGCGTAGCGTTCGTCCGTTGTGAGACCGGGCACGCAGGGCCCCAGGCAGCGGTGAATGTAATATTGCAGGCAGGGGCGAGGGTGCGCGCGCGTCAGGTCCACGGTGCAGGAGGGCACCTTGAAGTGCCGGTGAATGAAGTGCACGATGCGGTGCGCCAGGCTGTGTGGAAAATAAGGGCCGAAATAAAGTGAGCCATCTTTGCGCAGGCGCCGCGTGACGTAAACGCGGGGAAACTTCTCGAATGCCGTGTAGCGGATGTAGGGGTAAGTCTTATCATCGCGCAGCATCACGTTGAACTTCGGCTTGTTTTGCTTGATGAGGTTGTTTTCGAGCGCCAGTGCTTCTCGTTCGTTATCCACCACGATGTAATCGAAGTCGGCGATCTCCCGCATCAGCGACCCGGTCTTGGCGTCCAGCACTTTGGAATCGAGGAAGTAGGACCTCACGCGCTGGCGAAGCGAGCGCGCCTTTCCGACGTAAAGGACCTTCCCCATGACGTCCTTGAACAGGTACACGCCAGGTTCGGTGGGGAGGCTCGAAACTTTTTGCAGTAGGTCCATGGTTTCGCCGGCGCGTTGGAACGGAGTAGAATTAGTCGTGATCGGGAGCCAACCCCGATGATAGCAAAGCGAATCTTATCGTATCCAGGAGCGGAGCAGCTTCCGCACAACAGTTGTTCTTGCCACTCATGAAGAATCGAATCATCGGAGCGTGGATCGTCGCGATGGCACTGGGCGCCGCGCTTCCATTCTCGGTGTCGGCGCAGACCCAGGGGCCGCAGAAGCCGACTACTCCACCACCTCCGGCTCCGCCGGTTTCCGGCGAGTCCTCCTCAAAAAAACCGCCGGAGGGGTCCACGGCGACTCCGCCTGCAGGTGGCAACGCAACGAACCCGCAGGGCCTTCCGGCCTTCGATCCCCTAACGGCGATGAAGGACATCGAAGTCGGGCAATACTACATGCAGAAGGGAAACATTGACGCCGCCATCGATCGGTTTCTGCATGCTGCAGAGGCTCAACCGACTTACGCCGAGCCCTGGCGGCTGTTGGGCGAGGCCTATGAGAAGAAAGGCGATTTGGCTGAATCCATCAAATCATTTCGGAAGTACCTCAAGATTTATCCTCACTCGCCGATGCGCAAGAAGATTGAAGACCACCTCGTGGATCTGCAGAAGACTCTGCAGCGTGAAACTCAAAAACGAAAAGGGCATTAGGCTGCGGCAAGGCCGCGAATCTACATCCGCTGGAGGAACTTCCGCGCGCGTTCGTAATCCCGGAGTTTTCGCTCTTCGGCACGAAACGGCGCGCTGTGCGCCTGCAGTCCGCAGCTTGCCACGCGAATGGGATGCCGCAAGTGCAGCATTTCGTGGTAGAGCACATATTCGACAACAAACGCCGGGACGCCGGCGCGGTCCAGCCGCGTGTTGATGACAATCTGGTCCAGGCCCGGGTCAAAGCATCCCAGTTGCGCCCGCCAGTTTCGCGCGCTCCATCCAAGCCGCGGCTGGCGCAGCCGCCCGCCGAAGTAATCCCTGTTCAGCCTGGAAAATATGGGCGCAAGGTTGTGAACGCTCCCCGCCGCCCCGCTCTGGTTTCGACGCCCGCGGCGCAGCCGGACAGCAAGGACCCGGCGGTGCGTCCCGCGCGCCACAGAGAAATTCCTGTAGCGCGACAACAACTCACGCGGGGCGCGGCGGCGGTAGAGCCTTCCGAGCAGGATGGCGGCCGCGGATTCCATCACTTCGAGAGGCGCCCCGCGCAGTATGTCGGAGAGCCTTACCAGCGCCCGATCTTCGCGCAGGCGTATGGTGTGGACGAGATTCGCATAGGGGAAGAATTCCACCACGAAGTGCGGCGGACGGCCCTGGCATCCCAGGCGCGTGAACATGCGCTGGAAGACCTGGGCGCCACCCGGAACGGCAGCCTTGCCGCCCTGCCTGGTCCCCTTAATGCGCGCGGCGGCATGGCTCACTGTTTTCTCCGGATGGGAGCGGAGATTTCCTTTTCCGCCTTTGCCGCGTCGGTC
>JBGOTC010000250.1:0-4701 GCA_041476305.1 Terriglobia bacterium | reverse complement strand
ATTCCCGACGTGGAGCGAGGACGCAATTACCGGCACAATTCACGACGAGTTGGCGCGCATCCTCCACATCACTGAGCCGCCCGTTACCTGTCGAGTCCATATCTATCCACGCGCGCTGCCCCAGTACAACCTCGGTCACACGCGCACCGTCAGCGCGCTCGAAGAAATCTGCGGAGAAACACCGGGGCTATTTCTGACAGGAAATTACCTGGAGGGGCCGTCCACAGGCGCTTGTGTTACTCGCGCCTTTAGCATCGCGGAACGGGTGCAGCGCGTAATTAGCAGTAATCCTGGAGGTAACAGATGACGCCGGAATCTGATCCGCGCCCGGAGGTTCCCTGGTATCACGTCTCTCCGATAATCTGGGGATTACTCGTCCTGGTCTTCCTATTAGGAGTGATCGTCGTTTTGATTCTTGTTCTCGCGAGGCCATCTCAGGAAATCAAACCCACTCGGAGGGAATTATCGCGCGCTAACGTTGTGGCTAGTGCTTTCTCTTCTTCAACCTCTGCGCCAATCTGTATCGCCGGCGCTCACCCGCTTCACGGAATCGCCGCTTGTCTTCCTTCGTCTGCAGGATCAGCGGCGGCACGGTGTGCGGCTGGCGGTTCTCATCGATCGCCACAAACGTAACGTAGGCGCTGGTCGTGTGCTTGCGCTCTCCCGTCAAGGTATTTTCCGAGAAGATCTTTACGCCTACTTCCATCGAAGTGTGGAACGCGCGGTTGACGCTGGTCTTCAGAATGATCAGCTCCCCCACGCGAATGGGATTGCGGAAGTCCACGTAGTCCACCGACGCCGTCACCACATAGCTGTTGCTGTGCCGGTGCGCCGCAATGGCCGCGGCAATGTCCATCAAGTGCATCACCCGCCCGCCCAGGATGTTGCCCAGCGGATTCGCGTCCTGCGGCAATACCACTTCCACCATCTCCGTCCGCGACGCGCTCACCGGCTTCCCCGCCCTGCCGTTTCTACCGCGAACCCTGTTCCCCATCCCCTTGGCCATCTGCGCGCTCCTTCACGATTTGCGCTAATCCTTCAGACGCATATAATACTGCCCCTAACCCGATGACCCAACCTCAACCAACAAAAACACGGCGCCAAAAGCTCGAAGAATTTGTCGCCGCGCATCCCAATGACGCTTTCGCCCGCTATGGCCTAGCCATCGAGTGCGGCAACCAGGGCGATGCCGAGGCCGCCATCGCGCATTTCGATACGCTGTTGCGCACCCACCCCGATTATGTCACCGGCTACTTCCAGCTCGGCCAGCTTTACACCCGCCTCTCACGCCACACCGAGGCGCGCCAAACTCTCACCGCGGGAATTCAAGCCGCGGGCCGCACTGGTGACGCCCACGCCGCCGAAGAAATGTCCGCCGCCATCGCCAGCCTCCCCGCCGGCCACGTCATCTAGCATTGCAGCGGATCCCGCGAATCGCTCAATGTGCGGTAACCAAGCGCAGCCGTG
This sequence comes from Terriglobia bacterium, assembly GCA_041476305.1. GTDB lineage: Bacteria > Acidobacteriota > Terriglobia > Acidiferrales > UBA7541 > DASTCZ01. The sequence continues at coordinate 3,234 of JBGOTC010000250.1, read as the reverse complement.
CTGTGTAAGACCGCCCGTGCCCTCCGGAGAATTTCCCGAATGTCGGCGCATCCACATCATTCACCACTGAATCCGGATTTCCATGATTCGTAATATTGTTGGCCGACAAGCGGATGGCCCATATTCTGTTTCGGAAATGAAATTCCCTCTCCAGTCCGATGTTCAAACTGATGTAGCTCGGAAAGCGCTGTGAATTCGCAGGGCCCACCAGCTGCCGCTGATCATTCACTGCCGTGTACGGAAATCCGGAGTGGTATTCAAAGAAATAGCTACCCAAGAGTTTCCAAACCGGCAATTGAGCCCATCCTCGTGAAAGAAGACGGTTCGGCGCATCCCAGAGGAGCGGCCCGGGCTGCTGCGGGCTGAGCACCAGCGAAAACAATGTGGGGTCCAGGACCTGATTGGACGTCGTGGACGACCGCGTGTAGTCCAACAGAAACTCGCCGCGCTTTCCGAATTCGCTTCTTACCCAGAATTCTACTGACTGAAAGCGGTCTCTCCTGTCGTCCTGCAGCAGGAAGGACCCGGAAGGCTGAAATTCCCAGGCGAAGTTGTTTTCTCCCTGCCGCAACAGGTAGGCCGCGCCAACAAATGTTCCCTCCCGAATTCGTTCATTCCATTCCACCATCGTGTTGTAGGAACGTGGTTGCAGCAGGCCGCCGTTCGGCAAGAGAAACCCGCTCACGATCGCCGGCCCCAGAGGAAGAAGCCCGCTTGCGTCGTAAAACACGCTGCTCCTCGTCTGGTCATTCGATTGCCCGAGCAATGCGAGGTTGACCGGCTGGTAGTGCTCTCCCCACGACAAAGTGAATTTCATCCGGCCATCCGCGGCGGGAATCCAGTTCAACGCGAATTGCGGCTGGACCAGCACCTTTTCCACCAGACTGTCCCAATCCAATCGCACTCCCGCGGAAATCACCACCGGCTTCGCGGGCCGCCACATATCCTGCACATAAGCGCCGAATTGCGTGTTGGAGAGCGTGAAATTGGCCGGCCCCAGGAACATCGCGCGCTCGGAAAGTGTTCCATTGCTCCGCTGGTAATCAATCTGGCTCCGCGTGGCCCTCTGACTGAGCGAAAGTGCATCCGCATTCAACCCCGCGGTGATCGTGTGCGTTCCCATAAACTGGATGGAATCCGTAGTCATGTTGCCCAGGAACTGGATGCGACGGGGGTCTTGCTCCAGACTCTGGAAATAATTTCCGGAAGAAAAGTCGGGCGTGATGACATAAGGGGCGTTGCCCTGTGGTGTGTTTGTTCTTCCCCCTGTGTCCCCCGCCACTCCGATCTCCACAAGCGATTTGCCCACCCAGAACTGGTCTTTCAGCGAAACAAAATACCGTTCCGCCTGCGCGTTTGTCGTCGTGGAAAGCGGCGAAAACGGACCCAATCCGGATTCCGGGATGCTGGATCGGACATAAAGGAAACTCCCTTGAAGAATGTTCTTCGGAGTAATGTTGACCTGCGTGCGCAACAGAGTGTCTCCTGCCCATTCCGTGCTCACGTCCTGCCCTTCCGGCAATTCATCCACAATGTTGTAGGAATGTTGCAGGCTCGATGCGATGGAGAACCATGCCCTCCCCTTTTGGATGGGCCCGGAAATAATGAACCGCGGAAACCACGCCCCGAAATGGACTCCCCGCTCGATGTTCGCGCCCGGAATGAAATTCACCAGCCCGAATCTCCATTTGTCGTCCCCGCTGATGGTATCCAGGATCAGCACGCCCGCGGCGGCGTGAGCGTATTGGCCGCCGTAGCCGCCGGTTTCCACGGTTGCCGATTGCACCGCATCCACATTCAGTCGTGGCGTGAAAGATCCGTTCGCCGGATCGTTGATCTCAAACCCATCCAGCAGGATCTCCGTCTGTCCCTGCCGCGCCCCCGCGATGTGGATGCGTCCGCCCGAATCCTTCAAGACATTGGAGATGATAATCAGACTCTGTTGCAGGTCGTGGCTCGAAGGGACCGGTGTGGCGACCACCTGGTGCTGGACCAAGGTGTCCTGATGGCTCGTAATGGTCGGATCGATCTGTGTGGCGTTGGAATAAACCTCCACCTTCACCTGCACCGCGGTTTCGTGAGGAAGAGTGAAAATCGCTTCATTCACTCCGGGCTTCAATTCAAACGCGGCGTTCTCCAACTTGAAATAACCCGGCTTGGTAAACAGGAGACTGACCTTGTCCGATTCGATTGGCGAGATTCGGAATTCCCCCGAGGCGTCCGTGTAAACTGCCGAGGGTTTGCCGTTTCCCCAGTGAGCGGTCACTTCCACGCGCGCCACCGGCCGCGCGTTTTCGTCCAGCACTTTTCCGTGCAATTCCGTGGGAACGCTCTGAATTTGTGGCCGCGCGCCGGCAACGGCCATCGCTGAAAACGCGATTCCACAAATCGCCCGGGACAGCATCACTCCGACACGACGCTGCATCAATTCTCCGCCGCTCTTCCGGCTTCTGACTTTTCTTTGCGCCAAAACATACGGTACGCCCTTGCGGGTGTCAATCATCTATAATGGTGAAAGGTTGCGTTCCCCGCCGGAGAGGAAGCAATACTCCAGGGCCCATGACTTCCAAATCACCGAAACCCGAAACTCTTGGCCAGCTTCGACAGAGTCCCCAATTTGATCCGCGCAAGGCCTCGCGCACCGTGAAAGATGAGATGCGTGAAAACCTGCTCTGCGCCATCGAGCGAAAGCAGGCTCTCTTCACGGGCATCCATGGCTATGAAGAAACAGTGATCCCTCAAGTCGTCAACGCAATACTTTCGCGACACAATTTCATTTTGCTCGGTTTGCGCGGTCAGGCCAAGAGCCGCATCCTGCGAGGACTCACCGATCTCCTTGACTCCGAAATTCCTTACATCGCGGGCTGCGAGATTCACGACCACCCGCTGCGCCCTATCTGCCGCGCCTGTCGCGAACGTATCGTCGAATCAGGCGATGAAACTCCTATCGCGTGGCTGAGCCGCGACCTTCGCTACGTCGAAAAGCTCGCCACGCCCGATGTCACCATCGCGGACATCATCGGCGACGTTGACCCCATCAAGGCCGCTCGCGCCGGCCGCAACCTGGGCGATGAGCTCACCATTCACTATGGCCTCTTGCCCCGCGCAAACCGCGGCGTGTTCGCCATCAACGAACTGCCCGACCTCGCCGGAAAAATTCAGGTCGGCCTTTTCAACATCATGCAGGAAGGCGATATCCAGATTAAGGGCTATCCCGTCCGCATGCCGCTGGAT
>JBGOTC010000249.1:0-4711 GCA_041476305.1 Terriglobia bacterium | reverse complement strand
GCCGCTACGTTCGCGCCGCCCGCTAACCCTCCGTAATGCGCTTCACGCTCCTCTTTCCCATGCGATAATTCCCGCGCCGCAATGCGCAACATCAAGCTCACTGTCTCCTACGACGGCTCGGAGTTCTCCGGCTGGCAGGTCCAGCCCGGCCAGCCCACCGTGCAGGGCGCGCTCCTGGAGGTTGCAAAACAACTTACACAGGAGAGCGTCCAGGTCTTCGGCGCTGGAAGGACCGATGCTGGCGTACACGCTCTAGGCCAGGTGGCGAACTTTAAGACTCAATCCGCGATGTCTCTCGTCGAATTTCAGCGCGCCTTCAACGCCTTGTTGCCTCCGGCGGTGCGCGTCATGTCCGCGGAGGAGGCCGCTCCGGATTTTCACCCACGGTTTCAATCCATCGCCAAGACATATCAGTACCGGATCTACCGCGGCGCCATCCTTCCGCCGTTTGAAAATAAGTACGTTCTTCATGACTGGTACCCCTTGAATGTGAAAGCCATGGCCGAAGCCGCGCGGCTCCTTGAAGGCGTCCATGACTTCAGCTACTTCGCTGCCTCAACAGGAACCGAAGAAGGCGATGCCCATCGCTCTCCCATGCGAGAGATCTTTTCCTCTCATCTCTACACCCGTTCTGGAAGCGTCTTTCAGGGCCAGGGGTTTCTCGACGCGCCCTCAACAACGGAGATCCACCATTCGCCACAAACGCAATTCCTGGAATCAATGGCCACAGAAATGGTGCCCATTGAACTGCTCTACGTCGTCCGCGGAAAATCCTTCCTACGCTACATGGTGCGCAAAATTGTCGGTACCCTTCTCGAAGTTGGGCGCGGTAAACTCCAACCCGCGGACATCCCCGCGCTCTTCGAGTTAAAAGATCGCGCGCGCTCTGGCCCCACTGCTCCACCGCAAGGCCTCTACCTCGCCTCCGTCGAGTATCCCGAGCCCTGGAAGTTCTAGTTTGTGATGGAAATGTGACCATGCAACCAATCTCATCCTTAATGAGTCAGAATTTCTAATGCCCACGAGGTCGCCACTCTTGATCTCGCTCACCCAAACCGTTGCGATCGTGACTCTCGCCTGGGTTTTCCTCGGGGTGCGGTCTGCAATTGCCCAACAGCCGGAATCATCATTGCCAAAAGTTATCCACTCTGACCCGATCGTCTATCCACCGCTCGCAAGACAAGTGAGAGTTCAAGGCGACGTTCATATGCGAGTTTCGACGGACGGAAATCATGTAAGGAATGTGACTGTCATAAGCGGACCTGCTTTGCTCATACCCGTAGCAACAACGTATGTTCTGAGTTGGCAATTTGAGCCACACGAGCCCTTGAGTTTTGAAGCAGTATTACACTTTTCCTTCCCAGAATTGAACTGTTCGCCAGATGCAGGAACAACGACCCTCATTCATCCCTCAGAAGTAAAGATTGTCGCCCCAAGCTTTTTGCCTTGTAGACCAATTCCGAATCCAACGAAACCACTTTTTGTGAATCTCTTTGTAAACCTGAATGGCAAGATAATCTCTCCGCCCAGCGAAATAAGCTTGAGGGTTGGGGATCGTTCGATTCACTTGCCCGTTGAAAACGGAGAGATTGCAATTCCTCCTCCGTTTTGGGTCAAGGAAGATGCGAATGTTGATGTTTCACTTTTCGTGAAAGGAGAACTGATCAAGTTCAGTATCCTGAGTGTCTTCTTCGGTGATGAGCGTTGGACCATTCTCCTTGCAGATCGGCGATTTCCGGAGGGTTATTCCTGGTCGCGCAAGGATGGACGAGTCCGGTCTGGGTGCCTCATTGTATTTGAATCGCGATACGGCGACGCTGGAATAGTCCATCGAGCTGCTTCTTGCCGAAGCAAGCTCAAGTGGTAGACCATCAGCCCCCCCCAAACTGCCTTCATACCTAGTGCTTCCTTCCCCGCAAATCCCGTGTTGGCCGATACAAATTACTTCGAGTAAGATAGGGCAGGGAAACGCCCTTCGCCTCCACGAATGGAGACCGGAAAGGAAATCATCCGCATGTCCGAGACGAACGCACCAGTCGCCGCCGCAGCCGCCGAAAACGCGCCGCCAAAGATCAAGACCAGAAAACCGCGGCAACGCGCCTGCGACGAAAAAGACGAGAAGGGCAAATTCTGTTTCGGGCATTTGAAGCGCTGGTACGACTATCCCAAGGAAATCGAAGCGCTTGTCGGTCCCAAGGCTGAAATCTACCGTTGTGAATTCTGCAAGACCATTTACAAACCCGATCTTGCCGAAATGCCCCAGAGCTATACGCTGCGTACATAATTTATCGAGGAGATTTTTCTGACCGACCCGGCGCATTCCGAGGGCTCGCACGCCAGCGGCGACATCATGTTCGATTGGAACCTGGCTGGGCCGGCGCAGTTCACCCCGGGCCGCAAGGTCACGCTGGATGACGAGACGCTTCGCGACGGCCTCCAGAACCCTTCCGTCTTTGATCCTCCCATCGAGGACAAAATAAAAGTCCTCCACTTGATGGAGGCGCTCGGAATTGAAGCCGTCAACATCGGCCTCCCCGGAGCGGGCCCCCGCGCCTGCGCCGACGCCGAAGCCCTCGCTCGCGAAATTGCGCGAGCAAGATTGAAGATTCGCCCCAACTGCGCCGCGCGCACTCTTGAAACTGACATCCGCCCCATCGCGGAAATCTCGCAGAAGACGGGGATCGCCATCGAAACGGCCACTTTCCTCGGCTCGAGTCCCATTCGCCGCCTCGTCGAGGATTGGACCGTGGATCACCTCGCGCGCACCACGGAGAGTGCCGTGAAGTTCGCGGTGGCCCAGGGCCTGCAGGTCATGTACGTGACGGAGGACACCATCCGCACGGACAAGGCCACGGTGAAAAGGTTGTACAGCACCGCGATCTCCTGCGGGGCGCGCGCCGCGGTTCTCTGTGACACGGTTGGCCACGCCACGCCGCCCGGAGCTTACGCGCTCGTGAAATTCGTCCGCGAAGAAGTTGTAAAGCCCAGCGGCGAACCTATTCGCGTGGACTGGCACGGGCATAACGATCGCGGCCTTGCCATTGCTAACTCTCTCGCGGCAATTCTCGCCGGCGCGGATCAGGTTCACTGCGCCGCAAACGCTCTCGGCGAACGAGTGGGCAATACACCGATGGAATTGATGCTCGTCAACATGCGTTTGCTCGGGTTGATTAATCGCGATCTCTCCCGCTTGAAGGAGTATTGCGAAACGGTAGCACGGGTCACGCACACAACGATTCCGCCGAATTATCCGGTCGTGGGCCGCGATGCCTTTCGCACCGCCACGGGAGTCCACGCCGCGGCAATCATCAAGGCCTTCCGCAAAGGCGATGCCATGCTCGCGAATTCCGTGTATAGCGGCGTGCCCGCGCAACTCTTCGGTCTCGAACAGGTGATTGAAATTGGCCCCTTGAGCGGCAAATCCAACGTCGTATTCTGGCTGGAGCAGCACGGGGTCGCCGCCACGGACGAAGTGGTCGCGCGCATCCTTGACACAGCGAAAAGGTCCAGTAGCGTCCTGACCGACGCGGAACTTGCCGCGCTCTCCGGCGCGAAGGCCCAACGCGCATGAGCGCACCCGTGGCGCCGGCAGCACAGCGGCGGCCGGGAAGTTGACGCGCGCCGCGCAATATCCGAAACTGTCGCGCCGGATTCTGCGGAGCCTGTGTTTGCTTGCGCTGCTCCTTGCAGTTTCGGTGTTCTCATTTGCGATTGCCATGCCGAAACCAACTTCATTCACCACCACGCCCGCCAAAGGGACTCCCATAGCGCCGCCCGCGAAATCAACGACTTCCGTAAATGACCTGGTGCGCGACGCCCATGTGAAGCATTCGCTCGACTGGCTGGCGAAGAACGCCAACTGGATTACCGACGAGCAAGCGCGCATCACCGAAATCCCCGCGCCGCCATTTGACGAAGCCCAACGCGCTGCCTACATGAAAAAGACTCTCGCCGGCCTTGGCCTGCGCGTCCACACGGACGAACTGGGCAACGTCATCGGCGAACGCCCCGGCATAAGCAACGATGAAATCGTCATCATTGCCGCGCACTTGGACACGGTCTTTCCCGCGGGCACTGACGTCCATGTGCGCCGCGCGAATCAAATCCTTTCCGCGCCGGGCATCTCGGACAACGGCACGGGGCTCGCCTCGCTTGTGGGCATCGCCCGCGCGCTGAACGAAGCCAGGATCAAGACGCACCGCACGCTCATCTTCGCGGCCGATGTCGGCGAAGAGGGCGAAGGCAACCTGCGCGGCATCCGCAAAATCGTCGAGGACTACAAACCGCGCCTCGCGGCGGTCATCGCGCTTGATGGCGCTTCCACCGACTATGTCGTCACGCAGGCGCTGGCCTCGCGGCGGCTGGAGATCACCATCACCGGCCCCGGCGGGCACAGTTGGACGGACTTCGGCGCGCCCAACGCCATCAACGCCCTCTCACGCGGCATCGCGCGCTTCCTGAAATTCGAGATCCCCACGAATCCCCGCACGACATTTAATTTCGGAGAGATTGAGGGGGGCGGAAGTGTCAACGCCATCCCCTCGCGTGCGGCGGTGAAGGTGGATATCCGCAGCGAACAGGAGCGCGAAATCGCGCGCGTGGAATCGGCGATGCGCGACGCCATCCGCGCCGGCATCCAGGAGGAAATGGACTCCGCCAGATCCCGCGGGATGCTCCTTCCGGATAGTGTCCCGCTGGAAATGAATGCGCG
>JBGOTC010000248.1:0-4755 GCA_041476305.1 Terriglobia bacterium | reverse complement strand
CTCGAAGGAGGCTGCGCATGGTCCCTCTCACTGCACTTTGGCTCCCAATTCTGCTTGCGGCTGTCATCGTTTTTGTCGCCAGCTCCATCATGCACATGGTGCTGCCCTACCACCGCAGCGACTACAAGAAAATCCAGGATGAGGATAAGGTCCGCGCCGCCGTTCGGGCCGCGAACCTTTCGCCGGGCCTCTACATATTTCCGTACTGCACGCATGCCGACATGAAGTCTCCGGAACTCGTCGAAAAGCAAAAGCAGGGCCCGGTAGGATTCATGACCATCGCGCCCAACGGCCCTCCCAACATGGCAAAATTCCTGGGACTCTGGTTCATGTTCCTGTTGATTGTTGGCGTCTTTGTCGCCTACCTCACCGGCCGCGTCCTTCCTCCCAAGGTGAATTACTTGGAAGTTTTCCGCGTCGCGGGCACCACTGCGTTCATGGCTTACGGCCTGGCAAATTTCACGAACGGCATCTGGCGGGGTCAGCCCTGGAGTATGGTCGCCAAGGAAATTATCGACGGCCTCGTTTTCGCGTTGCTGACCGCGGGTACTTTCGGCTGGCTCTGGCCGCGCTAGAGAATGCCTCTACGCCATCCATCACGGCCTGCTGGACGGAGGCACGATGCGATTCATCCGCAGGTACTCGACAATTTGCCCATAGTGATCGAAGGAATGGAGCAACGTCTCTACGATCAGTGCAAGGCGTGTTGCCGATTCGCCTTGAAATGGTGAAATTGGCGACGACTTCACAGGGATATTGTTGTTTCCTATCGCATCGATCGCCTTGCTAAGATGCGCGAATGATCCCTTCGCGTATTCCAATATCTCCGTCTTGGTTCGAATGGTTTCTGGTCCGAGTTCGTCGCCAGCATCGGCCGGAGGCTCCTCTCCTAACGCAGCAGCCGCCAGGATATGATTCGTCGCAGACAGATGCTTCAGCTGCTGACCAAATGTTCGAACACCCTTGAATTCGCCCTCCGTAGGAGCAAATCCGTACTTGTCGGCCGGCATCGCCTCAGCAGCGGAGACGATATTCCGTTCAACAGATCGAAGAAAGACCTGCAACGCGTGTTTTTCCTTCTGAGCGTCAAGATTTGTCGCGCCCTTGTCGTTCGCTTGCCCTCGCTTCAGCGCATTGCTCTGTGCCGTCACAGCCGCATTTGCAAACATCACGAGCGCGATTGCAACTGTTGCATTTAGCTTTTTCATTGGTTTTTCTCCCTGGTGGCCCAGCCTTAAGCTCCTCGCCAGGCGCTGGAAGGATGCTCCAACTTAAAGTCCACTTGAAGGCAAGCACTATTTCTTGAGATATTCAACGGAGCGTTTATCCGGTCCCGGGGCGAAAGGGGAATCACCATGCCGCCAATGTCCATTTCCGAGGTTGCGCGCCAAGTGGGGCTTCAATCATCCGCCATCCGTTATTACGAACAGATCGGCCTCCTTCCTCCCGCTCATCGAACCAGCGGACAAAGGCACTATGACACATCAGTTCTGTATCGCCTTGCCATCGTCAACCGCGCCCGGCAACTTGGTTTCACACTCGACGAAATCCGCCAGCTCTTCTTCGGCTTTGGCAAAGTCACGCCAGCCTCCACCCGCTGGCGTGCGCTGTCTGAGAAAAAACTCTCCGAACTCAATAACTTGATGGACGGAATCAAGACAATGCAGCGGCTGCTCCGAAGAATGATGACGCGATGCCATTGCGAAACGATGGACCAGTGCGGCAGAGGCATTTTCCGAAGTGGAAAATGTTTGCCAATCACGAACTGACTTTTCTCTTTGCTACATCGGAACAATCATTGCCTTGAGCACTTGAAAAACACATAATTGCCGACCTCTGGTATCCTTGCCATCTTGCAACGTCAGGGGGAATCGCCATGCCCCGAATTGTCCGCTGCGCTCTCATTCAAGCCGCCAACGTCGCCGGCACCGACCAGCCTCTCGCCAAAGTGAAGCAGGCCATGATGGATAAGCACGAGACGTATATCGCGCAGGCCGCCCAGGCCGGCTCCCAGATCACCTGCCTCCAGGAGATTTTTTACGGGCCTTACTTTTGCGCCGAGCAGGAAACGCGCTGGTACGATTTCACCGAGCCCATCCCCGACGGCCCGACCATCAAGCGCATGCAGGAACTTGCAAAGAAGCACCACATGGCCCTGGTGGTCCCCATTTATGAAGTCGAGCAGGAAGGCATCTACTACAACACCGCCGCCGTCATCGATCCCGCCGGAAATTATCTCGGTAAATATCGCAAGACGCACATCCCCCATGTCGCCCCCGGGTTCTGGGAAAAATTTTATTTCCGCCCCGGCAATCTCGGCTACCCGGTCTTCGACCTCGGGTTCGTCAAGATCGGCGTATATATATGTTACGACCGCCATTTCCCGGAGGGCGCCCGCGCCCTGGGACTGAATGGCGCGGAGATCGTCTTCAACCCCTCCGCCACCGTCGCGGGCTTGAGCGAATACCTTTGGAAGCTCGAGCAGCCCGCCCACGCCGTCGCCAACGGATATTTCGTCGGCGCCATCAACCGCGTGGGCGTCGAAGCCCCTTGGAAGATCGGCGAGTTCTACGGCCAGAGTTACTTCTGCAATCCGCGCGGTCAAATCATCGCGCAGGCCTCTCGCGACAAAGACGAAGTCCTCACCGCTGATCTCGACCTCGACATGATCAAAGAAGTCCGCCAGACTTGGCAGTTCTTCCGTGACCGCCGCCCCGACGCCTATGGCGACCTGGTGAAAGCCTAGCCCATGCCCGGCACTGTCTCTCCACTCTCGCCGGAAGAGTTCGCGGCGCGCTTCGCGGAAATTCATCCGCCATTCGAGCAGCAGGCCGCCGCGGTCGAGTCCAACCGCTGCCTCTACTGTTTTGACGCCCCTTGCACCGCCGCTTGTCCGACGCACATAGATGTCCCGCGCTTCATCAAGAAAATTTCCACTGGAAACCTGCGCGGCTCGGCCATGGCCATTCTCGAATCAAATATCCTCGGGTTGAGCTGCTCGCGCGTCTGCCCCGTGGACGTTCTCTGCGAAGGCGCGTGCGTTTTGCATCGCTACAACAAGCAGCCCATCGAAATCGGCCGCCTGCAGCGCCACGCCATGGACTATTTTTATTCTCGCAATCCTTCTATCCCTGTCGCGAAGGCCGCCGCCCGTGGACGCGTCGCCTGCATTGGCGCGGGGCCCGCATCGCTCGCTTGCGCCGCGGAATTGCGCCGCCGAGGGTTCAGCGTCACCATCATTGATAAGCAAGCGATGGGTGGAGGCCTCAACACCTATGGCATCGCGGAGTATAAGTTGCGGCCCCAGGACAGTCTGAAAGAGGTCGAACTCGTGCGCGGGATGGGCGTCGAATTCCGCCTCAGTGTGGAAGCCAATCCCGAATCGCTCGAAAAGGAGTTCGACGCCGTGTTTCTCGGCGTAGGTTTGGGGGACACGCACCAACTCCGCATTCCCGGAGAAAACCTCCCGGGAGTGGTGGACGCCATTCAGTTCATCGCTAAATACAAAACCAGTTCCATGTCCGTTGGCAAACGCGTGGTCGTCATTGGTGCGGGGAACACCGCCATTGACGCTGCCACCGCCGCCCGCCGTCTGGGGGCTGAGGAAATCCACATCCTCTACCGCCGCGGTGAATCCGAAATGCCCGCCTTCGATTACGAATATGAAATTGCCAAGCTCGATCAAATCGAATTCCACTGGTGGACCCAGCCCATCCGTATCCTCGGAGAAAAAACAGTCGAGGGTATCGAGTGTGTCCGCGTAGATAAGAACCTCGCTCCGAGCGCCGGCTCCAATTTCACACTTCCCTGCGAAATGGTTATTCCCTCCATCGGGCAGACGAAACTCGTCGAAACGTTGTCGCGCGCCAGAGGCGTGGAACTGAAAGACGGTTGCGTCGCCATCAACCGCGCCACGGGACAGACCGCCAATCCCAAATATTTTGCCGGCGGCGATTGCGTCAATGGCGGCCGCGAAGTGGTTGATGCCGTGGCCGACGGCAAGCGCGCCGGCGCCGGCATCGCCGAATTCCTGGGGGGGCGCCGTGGCTGACCTCACCACGCTCTTCGCCGGAAAAATTCGTTGCCCAAACCCCTTCTGGCTCGCCTCCGGTCCGCCCGCAAATTGCGGCGATCAGGTCATGCGCGCTTTCGACGCCGGCTGGGGCGGCGCGGTCTGGAAAACGCTCGGCGAACCCATCGTCAATGTTTCGTCGCGTTACTCCTCCGTGGATTGGAACGGCCAGCGCATGATGGGCCTCAACAACATCGAGCTCATCACCGACCGTCCGCTCAACGTCAATCTCCGCGAAATCAGCGAAGTGAAAAAACGCTACCCCCATCACGCCGTCATCGCTTCGCTCATGGTGGATTCCAAGCGCGAGGCCTGGCACTTGATCGTCCGCCAGGCCGAGGACGCCGGCGCCGACGGCCTCGAACTCAATTTTGGTTGTCCTCACGGTATGAGCGAGCGCGGCATGGGCAGCGCCGTCGGCCAGGTGCCCGAATACTGCTCCATGATTACCGAGTGGGTGAAAGAAGTGGCCAAGACGCCGGTGCTCGTAAAGCTCACCCCGAATGTCACCGACATCCGCCACATCGCGCGCGCCGCGAAAAAAGGTGGAGCCGACGCGCTCTCCGCCATCAACACCATCAACTCCATTACCGGAATTGACCTCGATACTTTCGTCCCCCGCCCGGAGGTGGACGGCAAATCGGCGCACGGCGGTTATTGCGGCCCCGCCGTGAAACCCATCG
>JBGOTC010000247.1:0-4768 GCA_041476305.1 Terriglobia bacterium | reverse complement strand
TCCATCTCCACTAAATTATTATTCAGGGTCTGTTCCCGTTCATAATGACTGCCGCATAAACCGGCGCCGCGGCGGCGGCCGACAGCGTCAATTTCATCAATGAAGATGATGCAAGGCGCGTTCTTCTTGCCCTGTTCAAAAAGGTCGCGGACGCGGCTGGCGCCCACGCCGACAAACATTTCCACGAAGTCCGAACCGGAGATCGAGAAGAAAGGAACGTTGGCTTCGCCGGCAATCGCGCGGGCCAAGAGAGTCTTCCCGGTGCCTGGAGGTCCAACAAGCAGAACGCCCTTGGGAATCCGCCCGCCCAACTTCTGAAACTTTTGCGGGTCTTTCAGGAAATCAATAATCTCCTGCAACTCTTCCTTGGCTTCGTCAATTCCCGCGACGTCCTTGAAAGTCGCTTTCTTCTGCTGCGCGGTGAGGAGACGCGCGCGCGACTTGCCGAAGCTCATGGCCTTGTTTCCGCCGGCCTGCATCTGGCGGATCATGAAAATCCAAAGGCCGATGAGCACGACAATGGGCAAGAGCTGAAGGCCGGTGGTGATCCAGTCACCGTGGCTGACTTCCTTTACAGTAATGCGGATGCCCTTGTCGCGAAGGACCTTGATGAGATCCGGGGCCGCTTCCTTGAAGATGGTGGAATGGAACTTGGTATCCGGCGCCTTGTACTCGCCATCCACGTCGTAGCTATTGGGCGAAAGAGAAAGCGCGAGTTCCTTGATGTTCCCGTTATCCACGTTGGCCATCAGCTCGCTATAGCTGATGTCCTGCACCCGTGCGGTCTGGCTGCCCGGGGTAAAGACCCTCCAGAGCACAAGGGCCAGAAGGATGATGAACATCCAAACCAGAATTGTTTTTGCCGCTGAACTAGAATTCACGACTTCCCTCTTCTCGACCGGCCGGCGCCGGACTTTCGCCTTGATGAACCGCGACCGCTCCGCGCCGACGCCTGTTTTCCAAGCGTGCCAACAAACGGGAGATTGCGGTGACTTCCCTGGCGCCCCGCCAGCCCATAACCCACCAACTGATTAGATGCGTCCGAGAACCCAAAGTAATCCGGTTTCAAATCCACGCGCCGGTCCCCGGGCTTGTCCACCAAAACGGCAATCCGCAATGAACGTGGGCGGCATTCCAACAGCCGTTTGCACAAGAAATCCATGGTGACACCGGTATGCAAAACCCCGGCGACTACCAGAATTTCCCGGCCCTTCAGGTCCGGAGTGCGGCTGAAAAAAACTTCGCGGCGCGAAAACCCGCCGAGATCAACGTCGCGCAATTCAGTGCGCACAAAATGGCATGCCACCTGCCCCTGAATGGTCCTGATGAGATCCGCGGCAAAAACGAACGCGCTCTCCAAAAGGATGACGGCATCCACAGGACGGCCGTGATAATCCCGCGAAATGGAACGGCCCATTGCCGAAACGCGTGTCGCAACCCTGGAGCGAGAAAAGACCACACTCAGTTTCCGGCTCAAAGCGGCTCCTCGGAAATCACCAGCGCTTTCCGCGTTTCCCCGCCGGGAGAAAAACCCCGCGCCAAAGGAAAGCCCCGCGTCCAGACCAACTCACCGGCGCTTGTAAGAACAGGCCAGCAACCCCTGTCGCGAAGGGCAACGCGCCGCTCGCGCAGCAGGTACTTCAGCTTACGGGTCCGCTGGCGTCCCTGGGGCCGGATGGTATCGCCGGGGCGCCAATTCCGCACCACCAATGGCGCGCGAAGGCACTCCCAATCTGCAATGGTCGCCTGAGGTTTAGTTTCCCTCTCCCCAGCAGGCCAGTCAATCACTTTCAAGCAGAGACGCAATCCGATTTCCGGAATGTCAACGGCCTCCGCACGCAGGCTTTCGAGGGGCAAAATGCGCTCAAATCCGGCCTTGGGGATGGCCTTTCCGGAGGCTTCGGAATCCACTGCGCGATGCGCCGCGCGGGAAAAACACAATTCGTTGAATGTGTGCGTCACCACGATCCTGCCGGGGAGATGGATTTCATGGCCACTGGTGGAAGCCGTGGCGAGGTGAAGGACATCCTCCGCGTGACGGCTGGTAAAACCAAGGCGGTCACCTTTCAGCTCCTCGAGAATACGCCGGATCAAACGGGTGGATACCGCGGCCAGCCCACCATGCTTTCCGGCAGCGGGTGCGCGGAGGTCCATGGGGAGAAGCAGGTCCTCGACACGAATCGAGAGGCGGTTCTGATCGCGCCGGACAAGGGTGAGGAAGCGGTCTTCAATCCATACGGACCAAAATTCCTGGTCCGCCCGCGCGAGAGTGGAAAGGTGCGAAAGTTGCGACACCATGGAGGGCTGAAAATCCTGTTCCAGCGTGGGGAGCAGGCGGGCGCGAATCCGCGCGCGCAATCGCGTCTCATCGAGATTCGTGGAATCTTCGCGCCAGGAGTGACCGCGAGCGTTCAAGTACTCGCGCAATTCCATGCGGCGAATGTCAATGAGAGGGCGAACCACGTTGCCCGCAATTGGATAAATGCCGCCCAGGCCGGCGGGGCCCGTTCCTCGAATCATCTTTGCCAAGACGGTCTCCGCCTGATCGTCCGCGGTGTGTCCCACCGCCACGCGCGAGACTCTGCCTTCATTGACGAGTTTCGTGAAAAACCCATAGCGGCACTTTCGTGCGGCGTCCTCCAGGTTGGAAGCCTCTTCCTGCGCGCGCGCGAACACGTCCGCTTGCCCCCGCAGAAACTCCAACCCACATTGGTGGGCCAGGGCGGCGACGAATTGTTCGTCGCCATCGGATTCAGCCCCCCTCAACAGGTGATTGAAATGGAGAACAAGAAGCTTTGCGCCCAGCGATGCGCTCATTTCCCGAAGCAAAAGGAGCATTGCCACGGAATCCGCGCCGCCGGAGACAGCGACTCCGACAACGTCCCCAGCCTGAAACATCTGGTGACGCTCAATGGTCGCCCGCAATCGAAAGATAAGGGAAGAAGGCATATTGAGCGGCGCGAATGGCGCGGCCAGCCTCATGTTAGCAGCCGCAACGGGGTTGGACAATGCAACCAGGGGATAATGGGCGTTCGTTCGGAAAGCGCTAGACGTGATTGGTCAGCGCCTGCGCCATCAAGCCGCGGCTATGCGCGATCCTGCGCTCCAATGCGATAGCCACGAAATAGGCGCACCCGGAGCGTTCGCGCTCCGTCCACAGCGCCAGATTCGGAACCAGTCTGCGCGACATTCCACGGACCATGTTCAGAAGTTTGAAGTAGGTGCGGACGGCGTCGAGGGCGCGGCTGTCATTCCCGGGTTCCGGGCAAAGCCGTGCAAGCTGCAAAAGACGGCGGAATTCCTCGCCGCTCACTTCCTTCGCCCCCAGACCGGCAACCTGGCGGACCTGGTCGGAAAGCGGCAATACACTGGAGGCGGCAATCAGCGAGCGGCAGTAGGACACGAAAAACTGCAGCAGGGTGATGACCGAAAGACCGAGGATAAGGGCGGTAATCATCGAGATCCCTGCACTGCATGGCGAGTTCCGTGGGCAACCCGCGAAGTGGAGATACGGGCGCTCTCATGAACTCGAAGGATCGTGTAACCCCAGGCGATGGGCAGCCACAGCGCCATAACATAGGACCCAATCTTCCAGACCGGGCTAAGGGGATAGAGAACACAAATCGCATAGCTGCCGGCCAGCGCGCTGAAGTAAGCGCCAAGTGCCAGCACAAGTTGGATCAACTGAGTCCGGGTCTCATGGAGCTTCTTCACCGCAGCCCATAACACGTAAGTGAGAACCGCGCCCACGAAATAGAGATTCTGGGATAGCTCGGCGACGAAGTGACTGACCAGCCTGTCCTGCGCCTTGGAAACGATCGCATAGGAAATGGCGGCGGTAAGCCCCAAAACCAACAAAGAACCGAGGCGCAGGTAAAGCTTCGCGCCCATCTCGCGAAACACGTGCGAGAACAAACCCATCAGGGCAAAATACAAGCAGATCGTCAGGAGCAAGTCCGAATAGTAGTAGAAATAGAAATATTGAGTGGACCTGAATCCGTAATGCTGGACGAAGAAATATCTAGCCACCGTAAAGACGGAGGCGGCTAACATATAGAAATTCAAGGGGAAATACTTCAGGAAGGACCTCTTGTAAATCGCGCACACTACCACGGCCGCCTGCAAGAGTGCAGTCACCATCCAAAGAACGTAATCAAGCGGGCCCAGCATGAGCGTCCTTACCAATCCTTACGGTGGCACCCACGCCTTGGCCCGCTGGGTATTACAGCTTCTACCCGTCAGGTTAGCTAGTCCAACAGACCCCTCTTAGCCTAAACCAGATCTGGCCAGGGCGGAATCGGTCCACCACCATTGGCCATTAGGTCCGGCCAGGGTGGAATAGGACCCCCACCATTGGCCAGCAGATCTGGCCATGGCGGGATTGGACCCCCACCGTTGGCCAACAGGTCCGGCCACGGTGGAATTGGGCCTCCACCATTGGCCGTTAGCACCTGAGCGTGCTGCGCTGGCAAGGTGCAAAGTGAAACAATCCCTGCAAACACAAGCACTACAAGCAGAGCAACAGCTGACAGCCTGTTCATGTACCCTCCGTGGTGCATACAGCGGAGGGATTATATGAGCAGTGTTCCGCTCTGGTACTTAGACGGCCAATTTGTGTCTAAAAGATAAACACCCCTATTCTCATGCCCGGTGACGAGGTGTACTTCGCCAACATCGGGCAGTGACAATACGAGCCTTACGAGATAAGGGTAGTTTTCGGAGGCGTGGCCGACAATAGGCCATTGGTACTACTGATTCCAGGATTGGG
>JBGOTC010000246.1:0-4803 GCA_041476305.1 Terriglobia bacterium | reverse complement strand
TTGTGGTTCAAGGATGCGTGCCGAAAAGTGGGCCTCGATGTCCCGGCCTCCGCGCTGGTCAATAATGTTCAGGACGCACTGAAACTGGCCGACCAGTTGGGATATCCCGTTGTGATCCGTCCTTCGTTCACGCTGGGGGGCACGGGCGGATCCATTGCCTACAACCGCGAAGAGTTTGCGGACGCCATCGCGCACGCGCTCGACGTCAGCCCGGTGCACGAAGCCCTGGTCGAAGAATCCGTGCTGGGCTGGAAGGAATACGAGCTTGAAGTGATGCGCGACTTCCGCGACAACTTTGTGGTCATCTGCACCATCGAAAACTTTGATCCCATGGGTGTCCACACCGGCGATTCCATCACTGTGGCCCCCGCGCAAACACTGACGGACAAGGAATACCAGCGCATGCGCGACGCCGCGGCCGCCGTGATCCGTGAAGTGGGCGTGGAGACCGGCGGATCGAATATCCAGTTCGCCGTGGACCCCGCCACGGGGCGCATGGTGGTCATCGAAATGAACCCGCGCGTCTCGCGCAGCTCGGCGCTGGCCAGCAAGGCCACCGGGTTTCCGATTGCGAAGATCGCCGCGCGCCTGGCCGTGGGCTACACCCTGGATGAAATTCCCAACGACATTACGCGCAAGACGCCCTCGTGCTTTGAGCCGACCATCGACTATGTTGTTGTGAAAATCCCGAAGTGGCAATTCGAGAAATTCCCCGGTTCGGATACCGCCCTTGGAACGCAAATGCAATCCGTCGGCGAAGTCATGGCCATTGGTCGGACCTTCAAGGAAGCCCTACAAAAGGGGATCCGCTCGCTGGAGCCGCACACGCCGTGGCGCGCTCCCGCGGAGACTCCCGCTTCGCTCCTGCGGGAGAAGCTCGCCACCGCGCGCCCCGACCGCATCCACTGGCTGATGGTGGCATTGGAGCGCGGACTGGCGGAAAAAGAGATTTGCGAGCTGACAAAGATTGACCCGTGGTTCATCGCGCAGATGGGAGAGATCGTCACACTGAATCGCCGCATGGCGGAAGTGACGGTGGAAACCGTTTCGCACGAACTTATGCGCGAAGCCAAGCGTTCCGGGGCGAGCGATGAACAACTCGCGCAGATTTGGAACACAACACCAACCACTGTCCGTCTGCAACGTAGCAAGATGAAACTGGCTCCCGTGTTTAAGCGCGTGGACACTTGCGCCGCGGAATTTGAATCATTCACACCCTACCTCTATTCCACTTACGAAGATGAGGATGAAGCCGATACCACCACGAATCAGAAGATCGTGATTTTGGGCAGCGGCCCCAACCGCATCGGGCAGGGAATTGAATTTGATTATTGCTGCTGCCACGCGGCGTTTGCGTTGCGCGAAGATGGTTTTGAAACGGTCATGGTCAACTGCAATCCCGAAACAGTCTCCACGGACTATGACACATCGGACCGTCTCTACTTCGAGCCGCTGACGCTGGAGGACACTCTTGCGATTGTGGAGCGCGAAAAACCGCAAGGCGTCATTGTCCAATTCGGCGGGCAGACTCCCTTAAATCTTGCGATGGAGTTGAAGCGCTGCGGAGTGCCTATCATCGGCACACCCCCGGAATGTATTGACCTCGCGGAGGACCGGCGGCGCTTCGGGCGCTTGCTCGATGAGCTGGGAATTCCGCAGCCGCGCAATGGCACCGCGCTGGTTCCCGAGGAAGCGGTGCGCGTGGCCACGGAAATCGGCTTGCCGGTGCTGGTGCGTCCGAGTTACGTGCTCGGCGGCCGCGCGATGGTGATCGCCTATGACATTGAGACGGTGCAGTCGTACGTGGCGCAAGCAGCGCTGATGGGCCCGGCGCGCCCGGTGCTGATTGACCAGTTCCTCGAGGACGCCACGGAAGTGGATGTGGACGCGCTCGCTGACGGCACCGATGTGGTCATCGGCGGAATCATGGAGCACATCGAGGAAGCCGGCATCCATTCCGGAGACTCCTCGTGCGTGCTCCCGACGGTGACGCTGATGCCCGATGTGCTCGACCGCATCCGGCAGTACACCCAGCGCCTGGCGCACGCCCTGGGCGTCGTGGGTCTGATGAATGTGCAGTACGCCATCCAGCGCGACACTGTTTACGTGCTGGAAGTGAACCCGCGCGCTTCGCGCACTGTGCCCTACGTCAGCAAGGCGACAGGGGTGCCACTCGCAAAAGTCGCCGTGCGCCTGATGACCGGAAAGAAGTTGCGCGACATGAATTTGCCGGTCGTGGAAACGAATGGCGTGGCCGAACTGGCCGCGCGGGACTACTACTCCGTGAAATCTCCGGTGTTCCCGTTCAGCAAATTCCGCGGCGTGGATACAATCCTGGGGCCGGAGATGCGCTCGACGGGCGAGGTAATGGGCGTTGCAAAAACGTTTGGCCACGCCTTCGCCAAAGCGCAGCTCGCCGCCGGGCAGCGGCTTCCAAAGTCGGGAACAATTTTTATCAGCGTGAATGATCACGACAAGAAACACGTTCACACACTGGCGCGAGAGCTCGTGGACCTGGGATTCCGCCTGATCGCCACGCGCGGCACGGCTTCCGCCCTGCAGGCGGCGGGCGTGCCGGTCGAAACGGTGTTCAAAGTGAACGAAGGCCGGCCGAACATTGTGGACCTGGTGAAGACGGGGAAAGTGGATCTGGTGATCAACACGCCTCTCGGACGTGAATCGTTCTATGACGAGAAGTCCATCCGGCGCGCCGCCATCCGTTACAATATTTCCTGTGTCACGACTTATTCCGCGGCGAAAGCAGCCGTGCGCGGCATCCACTCCCAAGTGGAAGACGCCATCGAGGTTTTCGCCTTGCAGGACCTGCACGCGCGCAAAGCGGCGCAGGGCCAATCGTCCTAGAGGAACTGTTCCTGATGGAACTCCGCGGAATCTTCGTCCCGATTACAACGCCGCTGGCGGCAGGCGGCGACGCGCTGGCGCTCGACAATCTGAAGGGAAACCTTGCGTGGTACAACAAAACCAGGCTCGCCGGATACGTGGTTTGCGGATCAACCGGCGAAGCGATTCTTCTCACCTGGGCGGAAACCGAACGGCTCTTCGCTACGGTCGTTGAACATTCCTCTGCTGAAAAGACTCTTGTCGCAGGGACGGGAGTGGAGTCCACTGCGGAGACAATTCTGCGCACGCGCCGCGCCGCCGATTTGGGCTACAAGGCCGCTCTGGTTCGCACGCCTCATTATTACAAGCCGGCGATGACGCAGGCGGCGTTGCTCAGTTATTTCCGCGCTGTCGCCGACGCTTCGACGATCCCCGTCCTTGTCTATTCCATCCCTCAATTCACGGGCGTGGAGACGCCACCCGAACTCGTGGCCAGGCTTGCCGAGCATCCGAACATTATCGGCATCAAGGATAGCTGGGGAAGACTGGCCGTCATTGAGGGAATCCTGAAAGCCGCGCCGCGGAGTTTTCAGACTCTGGTGGGTTCCGCGGGTATCCTCGAGCCCTCGCTGCGCCTTGGAGCGGTGGGAGCAATCCTGGGAATCGCCTGCGTGGCTCCGGACTTGTGCGTGGAACTCTATCAGGCCGCCCGCGCAGGCAACGCTGGGAAGGCGGACGAAATTCAGAGGAGGCTCTCCCCGGTTTCGCAGAAATGCGTCACCGAATTGGGAGTCGCGGGCGTGAAGTATGCCCTTGATTGCCTGGGGATGTATGGCGGTCCGACGCGGCAGCCGCTGTTGCCACTGACTGCCGACCAGCAATCTTCGTTGAAAGCTCTTCTCGCAACACTCGAACCCGCCGCCGCGCGCTGAAGGCGCCGGATTATTTTGGCGCGGACTGCGTATTGGCCGGGCCAAAGACGCTGGCAACAGGAATAATCACTGAGCCGATGGCTCCGCTCCCAGTGTCGCGCGCGACCAGCCGGACTTCCGACGCCCCCTCCACCAGGCTCACCTTGCCGGAGAAGCTCAGTCCCTTGCGGACAAGTTCGTCATAACCCTGTTGCGGCAGATTGATGTTCACGGTCTGCGACGTGCTTGCAAGCACGTGGCCGTCCGCGGCGGTCTCCACCCACATCACGACCAGGTTGTCCGTCCAGCGTTCGCCGGTATGTTCAAAATGCATTTGTCCGGGATTGATGCGGACTTGCGTCTTCAATTGGCGCGCGCCGGGGACATCAATGGGATCGGCGACAACGTCGAGACCCAGCTCCGTGGATTCAAGCGGGCTGCGCGCGGCTTCCACCATGCGCTGCTCGTTCTCCCTGGGCGTCGAACGTAGCTCGGGAAATGCAAAGTATCCCTTGCGCGCGCGCACCTGCGCGTCCGGGTGATTCACCTTCACCTTGATCTCGCGGAATTGTCCGTCCCACAGATTGTGGGTGGGATAGTAGCTGAGTGAATAGGTCACGCGCGAATCGTCAATGGCGTGGCGGATGGCGCCATTGATGTCATTGGTGTTGTAAAACGCGCGGCCTCCCGTGCGGTCGGCGAGCGATACCATGCTTTCGATATTCGACTGGCTGGGGGCCGCGGCACTGAACATCCCTCCTCTCGCCACGGCGGGGGCCATCAGTCCGCGCGCATCGACGGGATAAATGGCCACATTCGCGTTGCTCAAGGCTCTGGCAGCTCTGCCAATCTCCCCATCAAAGGACCGCTGTTCAGCCCTCCCGCCTCCCCCCACCGAACCATATCCAATCTGAAATGGAAAACTCCCCGATACCCAGATGAGGTTCTTGCGCCCCGGCAGGCTTGCAAGATGGTTCGCAATGGCTTCGAGTGCCGCGGCTGTTTGGCCCACTCTGTTGATGGTGTTGAAATCCGCGCCGCGTTGAACAGC
>JBGOTC010000245.1:0-4836 GCA_041476305.1 Terriglobia bacterium | reverse complement strand
GAGGGAATGCAGGCATTGGAGCCGAACGTGGGAAGCGGCAGTGCACGCGATGCGGAGAACGCGGCGTCAAGCATCACTGCGAGAGAGACCGAAGCGCAACGGGCGGAGCGCCTGAAGCGCGCGAAAAATCCGTGGAACCATCTGGCGGAGCTGCGCGCGTATGCACGCCATGGGTACGGCGCGATTCCCGAGGAATGGCTGGGAACCTACCTCCGCTGGTGGGGAGTTTATCCCCAGGGCGATGGGCTGGGCGCGGTGGGCGGAGAGGGAGGAGTGGGCCGCCGCGTTCCAAATTTCATGGTGCGCATCCGCGTGACGAACGGTCTGCTCTCGGCATACCAACTGCGGGCGATTGCGAATTCCGCGGAGCTCTACGCGCGCGGGGTGGCGGACATCACCGTGCGGCAGAACGTGCAGCTTCACTGGGTTGCGGCAGAAGCGCTGCCGGATTTGCTGACCAATCTTTGGCGAGCAGGGCTGACCACCCAGGGGTCGTGCGGCGACGACACGCGCGCGATCACCGGTTGCCCGCTTGCGGGAGTGGACGCGGAGGAAATGTGCGATGCGTCGCCCCTCGCGCTGCAACTGACGCGGATGCTCGTCGGCGGCGCGGGTTTCTACAATTTGCCGCGAAAGTTCAAGGTCAGCGTGTCGGGGTGCCGGTCGTGGTGCTCCTACCCGGAGATTAATGATGTCGGCCTCACGGCCGTAGCGCGGGGCGAGGGAAGCGCGCGAGAGGTTGGGTTTTCTCTGCGCGTGGGAGGCGGGCTTTCCACGGAGCCACACCTCGCGCAGCGCTTGGATACTTTTGTGAAGTGGGAGCAGGTGGCGCCAGTGGTGCGCGGAGTGGCTGAGATTTTTCGCGATGCCGAAGAGCTGCGGCGGAGCCGGGAGCGCGCGCGGCTGAAGTTTCTGTTCCTCGAGCACGGTTGGACGGCAGAGACTTTTCTGGAGGAGCTGCACCGGCGCATCGGATTTCAGCTTGATCCCGCGGCAGAGGAAACTCCGCCAGCCGACGTGTACCGCGACCATGTAGGCGTGCACCGGCAGAAGCAAGAGGGGATGTGCTACGTCGGCGCGGCGGTGCTGCGCGGCCGGATCACACCGGAGCAAATGCGCGCAGCTGCCGATCTGGCCGAGCGGTTTGGCTCCCGCGAATTGCGCACCACGAATATGCAGAACCTGATTGTGGTGAACATCCCGGAGGAGCATGCGGGAACCGTGGCGAGCGAACTTGGCGCCGCGGGCCTGCCCACAAGCGCGTCGCCATTCTGGCGCGGGGCGGTGGCCTGCACGGGAACTGAATTCTGCAAACTGGCCATCACAGAAACGAAGACATTTACGCGCTGGCTGGTGGGGGAACTCGAGGAGCGGCTGCCGGAATTCTCGCAGGATTTGAAACTGAATGTCACGGGTTGCCCGAATGCCTGCGGACAACATTGGATCGCGGATATCGGGATCGAAGGCAAGAAGGTACGTCACGATGGAAAGTTTGTGGACGCCTACTATTTCTGTGTGGGCGGGAGCGTGGGGGAATTTGCCTCCATCGCGCGGCCGGTGGGGTACCGCTGCGTGGCGGGAGAAGTGCCGGACGCGATTGCGCGTCTATTGCGGAGCTACCGGGCCAAGCGGGAAAGTGGAGAAAACCTGAGGAGATTTTTTACGCGGCACACCGACGTGCAAATCCGCGAATGGTTGGCCGGGGAAGCAGTAGCGGAGGCGGTGCGCGATTCCTCGCCGGGACGTGTGCCGCATGGAGTGGAGGGCTAGCTCCATCATGCGAATCAACGCTCAACCCCGACTCCCCCTTTTTCCGATGTTCCTCCGCTTGGATGGAAAAGTGTGCCTGGTGGTCGGCGCGGGGAAAGTGGCGGAAGGAAAGATCCAGGGGCTGCTGGTTACCGGCGCAAAGGTCCGTGTGGTTGCTCCCGACGCGACACCGGGAATCGCGCGGTTGGCGCGCGCGGGAAAATTGCGGTGGCAGGCAAAGCGGTTTCAGCCGGCAGACCTGGCAAAAGCTTTTCTGGTCGTGGCGGCAACGTCGTCGGCGGAAGTACACGAACGCGTGTGGCGCGCGGCTCATCGGCGCAACGTGTTCTGCAACGTCGTGGACGATCCGGCGCGATGTGATTTTTTCTACAGCGCGGTGGTGCGGCGCGGGTCGCTGCAAATTGCGATCTCAACGGGCGGGCGGAGTCCGGCGCTGGCGCAGCAACTTCGCCGGCACCTGGAGCGGCAATTTGGCGCGGAATACGCGGAGTGGCTGGCGGAGCTGGGCCGAGCGCGGCGGCAGTCCCTGGCCACGGAGCCGAGACTGGAAAAGCGGAAGGAATTGGCGCAGCAACTGGCGCGCAGGGGCTTGAAGGAAATGCGTTTCAGAAATGGAAATGAGGCGTGAAGAAGCGCGGCAAAGTTTATCTGGTCGGCGCCGGACCCGGCGATCCGGAATTGCTGACATTGCGCGCGCTGCGCGTCTTGGAAAACGCCGATGTAGTACTTCACGATGCGCTCGTCTCACCGGAAGTGCTGGCTCTGTCGTCTCCGGCTGCTGCGGTGGAAGCCGCCGGGAAGCGCTGCGGCAAAGAACAGACGCCCCAGGAAGTGATTCACGCGCGGATGATTGAGCTGGCGCGCGCGGGGCTTACCGTGGCTCGCCTGCAGGGAGGCGATCCATTGTTGTTCGGCCGCGCGGGGGAGGAGATTTCCGCACTGGAGAGTGCGGGCGTGGATTGGGAGGTTGTGCCGGGCGTTACATCGGCATCCGCGGCCGCCGCCGCGGCGGGGATTCCGCTGACGGATCGTCGCGCGGCCGGGCAGCTCATCTTGCTGACGGGCCACCGGGCCGGAAAATTTGCGGCGGAGATCCCCGCACCTCAGGCCGGAGGAGCCACCGTGACGGTCTACATGCCATGTGCCCCCTACGAAGAGATTGCGGAGAAATTCCGAGTCGCTGGATGGCAGGGAGAAACTCCGTGCGCAATCGTTTCCGGGGCATCCACTCCGTGGCAGAAGGTAGTGCACGCCACACTGGCCACGATGGGGAAGTGCGAGAGGCTGCCTGCTCCGGCGTTACTGATTGTCGGCGAAGTTGTGGGTCTGCGAATGGGAGCGCGTAACGATATGGCGACTTTGGCGCAAGTAATCTGAGTGGAAAGCGATGCGGGTTTCGTTTCTGCTACAATGCGGCGTTTTGGAATTGACCGGGAAAGATGCTGCAGGAACAGGGAACCCACATTCGTTGGCACTGGCTGCAGGCCGCGGTCGCCGCCTCTGGCGGGCTGGGCCTATTCCTGATTTCATTCCTCGATTCGTCGTTCATTCCACTTCCTGTGATCAGCGATTTGCTGCTGATTGATCTCTCGAGCCAAAACCATTACCGGATGCCGTATTACGCGTTCATGTCCACGCTTGGATCCGTGACCGGATGCGTTCTGCTGTTTTATCTGGCGAAGCGGGGCGGCGAAGCGCTTTTTCACAAACATGCGGGAGACCGGGCGCACCATTTCCATCGCTGGGTGATCAACAATGGATTTCTGACGGTGATGATCGCGGCCCTTTTGCCGCCGCCCATGCCGTTCAAGGTGATTGTGATTGCGGCGGGCGTGTTTGAAATGCCGCTGAGAAGTTTTGTTTCGGCCCTGCTCATCGCGCGCTCCATCCGGTATTTCGGCGAGGGCTATCTGGCCATCACGTATGGCGAGCAGGCGAAACACTATCTCCGCGACCACAAGCTCTTGATGTCACTGGTCACACTTGGCGTGGTTTTGGCGCTCTATTTGACCATCAGGATTATTTTGCGGCGGCCGAAGCCGGCGGAGTAAGCAGGACTTTCGCGGCTGGCGGGCTTCAAGTCCTCGATCCGAAACCCTTCTAGCGCGGGAACAAGTCTCCGAACAACAGCTCTTCGTGAACCACCTGCCCCTGCGGGTTGAGGTCAATGACGGCGGTCATGGAGCGTCCCGGTGGCGTACCCAGCTCAAAACGCAAGTCCGTGATCTCCACGTGGAAGCCCCGGTCAGACAGGTGCATGACGGCACGGGGGAAACGGGCAAATCCGAGAAAGCGCTGAGCAGTCTGAGTGGCGCGGGCAGCATCGAGAGCGGCGGAGGCATCCGGCTTGTAATAGGGCTTCGCCGCAAAGGGATCGAAATTGCCAAACGCCACTGGAACATCCAGTCGAAGGATCGCGTTCTCCGTGACGACCAGGCCGGTCCAGCGGAAGGGAGAAGGGGAATCGGGAAACGCCACGACGGCCAGCGGGACGGCGCCGCGATAGATGCGGGAATTGAGCATGTCCACGGCGCGCTCGTGCAGAACGTATCGGCCGCCGGCGTAAATGCACAGCAAACCCAAAGCCAAAATAGCCGTGACCGCCGCGCCTCGCGACTTCTTGCGCTCGCCGATTTCTTCGCTGACCAGGCGGAAAAGCACCGGAAGAAAAGCTCCGACAGCAAGAAGAATAAGAACCACTAGATCGAATGTGCTCAGGATGTCGAGCGCGAACCACTTGTCGCTGAAGGGCCACAGGAGTTTCACGCCGTAGGTGTTGGTCAGATCGAGGAGCAGGTGCACCGCGGCGCCGATGGCGGTGACCAGCAACGCGCTGGAGAGGCGAACGCGTGTCGCGCGATTCCGCGAGGCGAAAACGAATATCAGGGCGACGCACAAACCGATGAGAGCCGCGCCAATCAGCGAATGGGAGGCCGCGCGATGCGCGCTGAGATATGCGCGCGGCCCGGCGAGCGCGGCAAGCCAGTCCAGGTCGGCCGCCATTCCTGAAACAATGAGCATGGGCAGGGCGAGCGGCGACAACTTGGCGAGGCCCGCGCGGCCGGG
>JBGOTC010000244.1:0-4868 GCA_041476305.1 Terriglobia bacterium | reverse complement strand
GGACTTGGTGCCCCCCGCAGGAACGGTGAACGGCCTTTTCTATTTCGACATGAACGGCCAATTCAACCTGGTCGCGTTCTCGCGCCTCTATGTCCCGGACTTGAAGCTGATGGGTAGCGAGAAGCCTCTTTTCTTCTTCGATGTTCCCCTTGTCCCGGTTCCACCTCAATAGCCTGCGTCAATCAAAATCAGCAATGACCTCCCGCTTTTGCCAGCGCCGCGACTGTCGGCTACAATCGCTTCGACACTCGGCGACCGTGGAATGAATCTCACCGACGACCTGAATCCTCGCCAACTCGAAGCTGTGCAATCCACGGACGGACCGCTCCTGGTCCTTGCCGGTGCGGGCACGGGTAAGACGCGAGTCATCATTCACCGTATTGCTTATCTGATCCAGCAAGGAGTTCCCCCGGAAAATATTCTCGCCGTCACGTTTACCAATAAGGCCGCGGACCAGATGAAAGAGCGGGTCCGCGATCTTCTGGTTCGCGGTGGGCTTTCCGCCGCCGAGCCCTGGGTCTCCACCTTTCATTCCTTTTGCGCAAGACTTCTGCGACGCGAGGCGACTCGAATTGGCCTTTCGCGCGACTTTCCGATTTATGACGAAGACGACCAGGTTGCCGCCGTGAAACTGGCCTTGGATCGCATGGCCAGCTCCGAAAAGGGCGCTTCCTCCCGTCCTTTTCTATGGAAGATCAGCCATGCCAAGAACCATTCCATTTCGCCGCGCAAGATGGCTGAAGCTGCCGCGGAGAGCGGCGACCAGGACGCCAGAGTGGCAGCTCGCGTTTATGAAACTTACCAGGACATTTTGCAAAAAGCGGGTGCGCTGGATTTCGATGACCTTCTGCTGAAGGCCGCCGAGGTTCTGCGCGAATCTGATGAAGCTCGTCGCGTCTGGCAGACGCGCTTCCAATTCCTGCACGTTGACGAGTTTCAGGACACTAACCGCCCACAGTACGAGGTCTTGCGTCTGCTCCTCGGTCCCGAACGTAACATTTGCGTTGTCGGCGACGAGGACCAGGCCATCTATAGCTGGCGCGGGGCCGACATCAGTATCCTCCTGCGCTTCTCCGAAGAATTTGCGGGCGCAAAGGTGGTTCGCCTCGAGGAGAACTATCGGTCCCGCCAGCAAATCCTCGATTCAGCCGCGGCCGTGGTGAGCCACAACGTCAAGCGCCTGGGAAAAACTCTTGTCGCGACGCGCGGCGAAGGACAGCGTCCGCAATTCTACGAGGCGCGAGACGCAAGTGCTGAGGCTGACTATATCGCGGGCGAAATCAACCGTAGGGAGCATGAGGACTCCTCGCTCCATTTTGCCGTGCTCTATCGCGCCAATTTTCAATCGCGCGCGTTTGAAGATGCGATGCGCAAGTACGGTCTGCATTACAAAGTGGTCGGAGGGTTCAGTTTCTACCAGCGCGCAGAAGTGAAGGACCTGCTTTCCTACGCTCGCTTGGCGATGCATTCCGATGACGATGTCGCCTTCCTGCGCGTCCTGAATACGCCTCCGCGCGGAATTGGCGCAAAGACCGTGGAGACTCTTCGCTCTGTTGCAAAGGATCGCGGCAACTCTCTCTGGGCCGCCCTTGAGGCGGTGCTGGCCGAAAGTCCCGCGAGCCTTGCTCCACTCCGGAGTTTCCTGGAGCTCATGGAAGAGCTGCGCAAGGACTTGGCTTCTCTCGAACCTGCTCCATTCTTAAAACAG
Source organism: Terriglobia bacterium (assembly GCA_041476305.1). Classification (GTDB taxonomy): domain Bacteria; phylum Acidobacteriota; class Terriglobia; order Acidiferrales; family UBA7541; genus DASTCZ01. Next base: position 3,160 of record JBGOTC010000244.1, on the reverse strand, counting down.
GTTCTCGAGCGCACGGGATACGTGGACATGCTCGAACAGCGCGACACGCCCGAGGACGCGGCACGCGCGGAAAACCTGCGCGAGCTTGTCAACGCAGTCGCGGAAGGGTCTGCACAAGGGGAAACGTTGACCGACTTCCTCGACCGCGCCGCCCTGATTTCCGACTCCGACTCTTTCGACGAACGCGCGCAGGTCACGCTGATGACACTGCACGCCGCCAAGGGTCTGGAGTTTGACCATGTTTTTCTTGCGGGACTGGAGGAGGGAGTCTTCCCCCACAGCCGTTCCATGGATACGGATGACGAAATCGAAGAAGAGCGCCGGCTATGCTACGTCGGGATGACCCGCGCAAAGGAAACTCTCACGCTCACACGCGCTGTCTATCGGCGAATCTACGGGAACGAAAAAGTGGAAGGGTCGCTCCCCTCGCGTTTCCTTAAGGAAATTCCCGGGGAATTGATCGAGACTGCCTCCGGTTCCCTGGCGGATGCCGGAGAAACTCGGCGCTACGAGCCTGACCCGGAGTATTCCTATTCGCAGGGCGAGTTCGAGCGTCGTTCCCGACGTTTCCAGGGAGCGACAACAGGTCGCGCCCCAAGCTCCAGCAGCTCTTCGCGCGGCTCGGGTGCTTCGCGATCGCGCGCGACTCCAGGTAGCGGGCACCCATTGATCGGCGTGCGCGTGAAGCACCCGACATACGGGCATGGAACCATCATTGGAGTGGACGGCGAGGATGAAGAGCGTCGGCTGACCGTCAGTTTTCAGGACCATGGGACAAAGAAGCTCGTCGAGCGCTACGCCAATCTCGTGAAGGCCTGAATCATGCGTCACGCCCGAATGCCTCCGGGTTGCGCCGATGCGTCAGGCAAGGTAGAGTTTTGCATTCGTTGACGGACGGTGCGAGTTGGGCTCACAACTTTTCCGCGTCAAGAGCATTGATCGGCTCATCTCGGACTCCGAACATCCCGAGAAACGCCTGAAAAAAACGCTCGGCCCATGGTCCTTGACCGCCCTCGGAATCGGGGCGGTCATCGGCTCCGGGATATTCACCGTCATCGGCACTGCCATCGCCGGACAGACGCTCCAGGTAAAATCCATCCTGAACGCTCCTCTCCTCGAGTACCTGATTCACCATTCCGCGTCATTCGGCAGGCCCGGGGCCGGTCCGGCCATCGCGATCTCCTTCATCCTGGTCGCCGTTGTGTGCGCCTTTGCCGCTCTCTGCTATGCGGAGCTTGCGGCGATGATTCCCATCGCCGGCAGCGCCTACACGTATACCTACGCGACCATGGGCGAACTCATCGCCTGGATCATCGGCTGGGACCTCATCCTCGAATATGCTGTTTCCAACATGGCTGTGAGCGTTGGGTTTTCCGCGCACGTGGTCGGTTTGCTGGATTGGTTCGGCATCCACCCGAGCCTGCGCTGGATTTCCCCGGCGTATTTGCCAAGCGGGCTTTCTGACTTGCAGGGCAACTCGCTCTATCCGGCTGGCTGGCACTTTGGATTTAACCTGCCTGCATTCCTGATCGTCATGCTTCTGACCATGGTCCTCGTGCGCGGTATTCGCGAATCTGCGCAGGCGAACAATGCAATGGTGATGTTGAAGATCGTGGCTATCCTGATTTTTATCGGTTTTGCCGCGGGCTCCATTCATCCCTCGAATTGGCACCCGTTCGCGCCCAATGGTTGGCCCGGAATTCTGACCGGCGGCTCCATCATCTTCTTCACTTATATTGGGTTTGATTCCGTTTCCACCGCCGCCGAGGAAACCAAGAACCCGCAGCGCGACATGCCGATTGGAATCATCGCCACGCTTATCGTTTGCACTGTGCTGTATATCGGAGTCGTCGTCGTGCTCACGGGACTCGTCCCTTGGCAAACCCTTGTGGACGATGCCGCACCTGTCGTCAACGTTTTGAAGCGCCTCCATTTCACCGGCGTGCGGCTTGCCGTTTTGCTTGGCGCACTCATGGGCATGATTTCGTCTCTCCTGGTCTTTCAGCTCGGCCAGGCGCGTGTGTGGTTTGCGATGTCGCGCGACGGCCTGTTGCCCAACATTTTCAGCCGGGTGCACAAGACCTTCCGGACTCCGGACTTTTCCACGTGGATCGCCGGCATCCTCGTAGGAATTCCCGCCGGGCTTCTGGATATTGGGACGCTCGCGGACCTCTCAAACATTGGAACGTTGTTTGCTTTCGCGCTGGTCGCCGGCGGCGTCCTGATTCTCCGCTACCGCGATCCGGGACGGCACCGCAGTTTCCGGGCTCCCGGTGGCCCGCTGGCGCCCATCATGACCATCCTGACCTGCCTGCTCCTGATGGCCGGCCTGCCCATCACCAACTGGATTCGGTTCTTCATTTGGCTCATTATTGGCCTGGTCATCTACTTCGCCTACAGCCGAAAGCGCAGCCATCTCGGCCGCGAAGCAGCGAGTGGAGCGCGCAAGTGAAACTGGTCATGCGCACGATTGCTGTAATTCTATCCGCGGCCCTGGCCCTCCCGGGCGTTGCCGGGGCGTGGGGCGCGAACGCGCATCGCCTGATTGCGAACAAGGCCTTTGAATCGCTGCCTCCCGACCTCCGCTCATTTTATGAAGCCAACCGGGTGCGCATCCTCGCCATGGTGAGTAACCCGCTGGATACGATGCGGACCAATCCAGCCGAGCTCCGCTACCATGTGCTTTACCTGAATCGATACCAGCCCTTCCCGTTTGATTCTCTGCCGCGCAACTACAAGGCCGCCATCAAGAAGTTCGGCCAGATAAAGATCGAAGCGAACGGCGTACTTCCTTGGCAGATTGGTGTGTACAGCGAAAAGCTTACGGAAGCTTTTCGCCAGCGGAATTGGAACGACGTTCGTCTCTATTCAACCCTTCTGGCGCACTATGTCGGTGAGGCCCACGATCCCTTTAACACCGTGGACAATCCTGACGGCCGCGCCAGTGGCCAAACGGGAGTAAACGACCGCTTCGGTTCCAGCCTCGTGGATCGCTACTCGCTGTTCTTTCCCATGCGTCCCAACGATGCGCATTTCGTCCGCGACCCCACCGACAACGCCTTTGAGGATTGCCTCAACGCTCACGCGTGGCTCGAAACCGTTCTTATTGCCGACCGCCGTTCACGCTTGGGCCTGGCGGACTACACCGATGAGTATTACG
>JBGOTC010000243.1:0-4884 GCA_041476305.1 Terriglobia bacterium | reverse complement strand
GGATACGCGCGACTTCGAGCCCCACGCTCACGATCATGGGAAGCATGGCCCAGGGAATCCGTCGCTGGCGAATTAACGTAACCACAGAGTGGGGGATGCCCAGAAACGTAAATGGGCCGAAACTCCAGATATCCTCCTTGTTCGGCATGGCCTGGCGCACCAAGCCGCCGACGAGGCCCGCGGTCGCGGCCACGGGCATGGAGAGCCACTCGTGATGCACGAAAGCCGGCAGGCTGATGAGCGCGCCGCCGATGGGGCCCACAACGCGGCCTCCGAGCAACCCGAGCAGAAAAGACCCTTCGAGCATCAAATCGGCCGCGCGATAGGGCTCACTGAGCAGGCGCAGGACCACGCCGAAGGCTAGGGGCAGGGTGAGAAAAAGCATCAACTTCAATTTCAGGTCAGGATCGCGGACTTCCGTGTAAAGGACTCTGCGGAAAGCCGGCGAACGCACAACGAGCGCGGCGATGGAAGCCGAGGCTCCCACCTTGAGCAACAACGTGAATAACAGGCCTGCATCGCCGGAAAACGGAGTCATTGGGCCTCGATGCGAGCTACGTTAGCCAATCGGCCTCGCGATGTAAAGCCGGGGAGCAAATGCTGCATCCTGGATTGCATAGACATGGCCTGGAATGCATTTCCTTGCGCAAGCGGCGGGCGGCAGCGAGCTGGCCAGGCCTGCTATACTGGTGAATCCCGGCATGGATAGAAAAAAGAAGAGTGCGAAACGTTCCCGCGGGCGCGATTCTCGCGCGACAGTTGTCGCGCGCGCCAAGCTGCCCACACGTTTCGGAGTATTCCAGATCCTCGGGTTCGAGGGGAAAGCACCAACGGAGACCGCCGTCGTCCTGGTGCGCGGCAACATCGCCGCGCGAAATGGGAAGGGCACGACTCCGCTGGTGCGCGTCCATTCGCAGTGTCTGACCGGCGACGTATTCACCTCCGAGCGGTGTGACTGCCGCGCTCAGCTTGAATTGGCGTTCAGGAAAATCAGCGCGGCGCCCTACGGCATACTTCTCTATCTGCCGCAGGAGGGCCGCGGCATCGGACTGATGAACAAGCTCCGCGCTTACGAGTTGCAGGACAGCGGCATGGATACCGTGGAGGCCAATGAACATTTGGGATTTACAGCGGACTCGCGCGACTACGCGTTTTCCGCGGCGGTGCTTCGGCGCCTGGGTGTGCGGCGTGTGCGTCTGCTCTCCAACAACCCCGACAAGGTGGAGCAGCTGGAAAGTGCGGGCATCAAAGTGGTGGAACGGGTGCCATGCCAGCCGCGCACCACGAAGACGACGCGCGCGTACCTTTCCACGAAGAAATCGAAGATGGGCCACTTGCTGGATGGATTGTGAGATACGCCGCTAGCCGCCGCCCACGAAATGCACGATTTCGAATCTGTCGCCTGCCGAAACTGAAGTAGCTCCCCAGGAATCCCGCGGAAGGATCTCAAGGTTTCTTTCGATGGCCACGCGGTCGGAACGGATTCCCAGGTGCGCCAATAATTGTGGGACATCGAGTCCCGCTGGGATCTGCTTCGCTTCCCCGTTCACTGTGATTCCCACCATCGCAGGAACTCGTTCGGGAGAACTCATGGCATTTCCGCCCTGCGTGGAATTTGCACCCTGGGCTTCACGCGGTAGCGAACTTCATCCTGGCCCGCAGCGCCTGAAGCGCGAATGAGGAGCGCACCCTCGCCAGCTGCGAGCTTGGGCATGGGAAACATCAGCGAAACGCGTCCGCGCGGGTCAGTGCCTGCCTGAAGCCGCAGCGGGGGTTCCGCGCCCTCCAAAGTCACCTCGATGGTCACGCCGGCCACGAGCTTGCTTGTGGCGCGCCCGCGCACTTCAATTTCCAATGAAGCGGTTCCGGCGGCAAGCCAGGATCCAGCGTTCAGCAGAACGATCTCAATGCCTTTGGGGAATTCGATGGGCGCGGCGAGCGTATGGGGTTTGGGCCCCGGCCCGGGGACCTCGAACTTGAGCACGCCGGTGCGAAGGTCACCGACAACGCTTTCGTGCTGAATCTCAAGCTGCTTCCGGAGGGCATCTGAATCCGGCGACGCGCCCGCCGATGGGTCTTCGAAAGTCTTGACGCGGCGGTACATCACGCGGCCCTGGAGGTACACGGTCGTGTCAATGATGGGGTGCAAGGGATGACCCGCCACGCGGATCTCGGTCTCGACCTCGAAGGCCTGCCCGGCAATCTCCACCCGTGAATGAGTTCCAATGCCCAAGATTTGCGCCCCACGCGCCAGCCGCAACCGCTTGTCATCGCACAACTTGAGAATAAGCTCATTTGACCGAGCGGCGGCCGCCCGTTATTATATCGATTCGAACGATGGGTGGAAATCCACTTGAAAATTACGCGCCGCTGCTGATTCACCTGGTCGCGGCCATCCTGTTGTCGGCGACGTTGGTGGCCCTTTCGACGCTGGTGGGGTTCCGGCGGCCATCGCGCACGAAGCAACAGGCATACGAGTGCGGCATTACGCCCACCGGCGACGCTCGCGCGCCCGTTTCCGTAAAGTTTTACCTGGTGGCCATGGTCTTCATCCTGTTTGACGTGGAGGCCATCTTTCTATATCCCTGGGCGTATGTTTTTCGCGCGCTGCACTGGTTTGGCTTTTTCGAAATGCTGATCTACATCGGAATTTTGCTGGCAGGCTACGTCTATCTCTGGAAAAAAGGCGCGCTGGATTGGTCTCACTGACCCGCTCGCCCGGCACCCACCTAAATGGCTGAACCGGAGGAGTTGCAACAGGACCCCATCGTCCAGCGACTGCGCGCCTGGGACGCCCAGGCTGTCGCGGAAGCGCTGGATTTTCGCGGCGAGTGCACGATCGTGGTGCCGCGCTCGCATCTTCGTCGCGTGGCCGAATTGCTGGCCGGGGCTCCGGACCTGGCTTTCAATCTCCTCTCCGATGTCACCGGAGTTGACTGCTTCCCCGTCGAGCCGCGCTTCGAGTTGAACTATCACATGATTTCGATTGGCCATCGCGCGGCGCTGCGCGTCCGCGTGCGCGTGCACGGGAGCGACCCCGTTGTGCCCTCGGTAACGCAGGTTTGGCCCACCGCGAATTGGCACGAGCGCGAAATCTTCGACTTGTTCGGCGTGCGCTTCGAGGGACATCCCGACTTGCGGCGCATCCTGATGCCCGAGGATTGGGAAGGCCATCCGTTGCGCAAGGATTATCCCGTGGAGGGCTACCGCTGATGTCCTCCACGACCATCAACACGCCGACGGGCGCGGCGCGCACCATGGTGCTCAACATGGGGCCGCAGCACCCCTCCACGCACGGGGTTCTGCGCGTGCTGCTGGAGCTGGATGGTGAAACGGTGGTCAAGGCCGTGCCGGACATGGGCTACCTGCACACAGGCATCGAGAAGTCCTGTGAAGCGAAAACCTATTCGCAAGCGATTACCCTGACGGACCGACTGGATTACCTGGCGCCGCTCTCGAATAACCTCTGTTATTGCCTGGCAGTGGAAAAATTGCTTGGGCTCGAGGTCCCGAAACGCGCGCAATACATCCGCGTGTTGCTGACGGAATTAACGCGTATCGCTTCGCACCTGGTGTGGCTGGGCACGCACGCCATTGATATGGGGGCCATGTCCGTTTTTCTTTACTGCTTCCGCGAGCGCGAGGACGTGCTGAAGATTTTCGAGATGGTCTCCGGGCAGCGCATGATGACCAGCTACTTCCGCATCGGAGGGATCGCTCTGGAGCCGCCGCCCGGATGGCTCGAGCGCGTTGCGCGCTTCGTCAATGTCTTCCCCTCGCGCCTGGCCGAGTACGAGGATTTGTTGACGCGCAACCGCATCTGGCTCTCGCGCTTGCGCGGGATTGGAATTATCGATTCTGAAACCGCCATCGCCATGGGAATAACCGGTCCATCGCTGCGTTCCACGGGTGTTGCCTATGACGTCAGGAAATTCTTCCCGTATTCCAGCTATGACGAGTTCGATTTTGACGTGCCGACAAATACGGAAGGCGATTGCTTCGCCCGCTACCTCTTGCGCGTGGCGGAGATGAAGGAAAGCCTGAAAATCGTGCGGCAGGCCATGGGCAAAGTCCCGGCCTCCGGGGCGATCCGGACGGAGGCCCCCGGAATCGTTCCCCCCCAACGCGAGAAGATGAAAACGGAAATGGAGGCGCTCATTTACCATTTCAAGATTTTCACCGAGGGCTTCTCGCCGCCGCCCGGCGAGGTTTACCAGCGCATTGAATCGCCGCGGGGCGAGCTGGGCTTCTTCGTGGCGAGCGACGGCTCGCCGAAACCCTACCGCGTCAAGGTGCGTTCTCCTTCGTTTGTGAACTTGCAGGCGCTGCCGAAGCTGATTGAAGGCCGCATGATTGCGGACGTGGTGGCGTGCATCGGGACCATCGACATCGTGCTCGGAGAAGTGGACCGATGAAGCTGCCCGAAACACTGGAGACAAAGTTTCAGACACTGCTGGGCCGCTATCCCATCAAGCGATCCGCGCTAATCCCCATGCTACTGTTTTCGCAGGACACTTTCGGCTTCATCAGCGACGAGATGATCGCGGAAATCGCCGAGCGGCTGGACCTGAACATTCTTCAGGTCACGGAGACGCTGGCCTATTATTCGATGCTGCGGCGCAAGCCCGCGGGAAAGTTCCACGTGCAGGTGTGCACAAATATTTCCTGCATGCTGCGCGGCGGGAACAAGGTCCTGGAGCACGTCGAGCGGCGGCTGGAGATTGGACACAAACAGGTGACGAAGGACGGCGTTTTCTCACTGGAAGAAGTCGAATGCATCGGCGCATGCACCGGCGCTCCGGCGATGCAGGTGAATTACGATTTCTACGAAAATCTCTCGCCGGAGACGGTGGACCAGATCATTGACGGCCTGGACCACGGCCG
>JBGOTC010000242.1:0-4904 GCA_041476305.1 Terriglobia bacterium | reverse complement strand
GGATGCGGTGGCGAGCCGGATGATGGAGGCGTTGCGGCGCGGCGACAGAAAAACTTTCCAAAAACTCCTGCGCGATGAGCCGAGCCACATCAACAAGCGTGGGCCAGCGGGGTCCACTCCATTAATGTACGCGGCGCTCTACGGCGACCTGGATTCCGTGCGGCGTCTGTTGCAGGCCGGCGCGGACCCCAACGTGGCGAATGACGCGGGCGCGACGGCGCTGATGTGGGCGACCGACAGTCTGGAGATTACGAGTGAGTTGGTGACGCACGGCGCGGACGTGAATGCAAAGTCCGCGGATTCGCGCACGCCCCTGCTGGTAGCCGCCGGGCGGCATGGCGCGGCGCCGGTGGTGAAACTGTTGCTGGATCACGGCGCGAACCCTTCGGCGCATTCGCCGGCGCTGTTCGGAGTGATGACTCCGCTGGCCGAGGCGGCCTATGTGGGCGATGAGGCGGTCATCAAGATGCTGCTGGCACGCGGAGCAAATGTGAAGGAGGCGGGAATCAATCCGCTGGGACTGGCGATCCTGGTGCGATGCGCCGGATGCGTGGACCTGTTGATTGGATTGGCGGAGAAGGACGATTTGAATATGCAGGCGCTTTTGAACGCTGCGCCGTTCGGCGACGCACACGCCGTCAGTCAGCTTCTGGACCACGGCGCGGACGTGAACGCGAAATTTCCGGACGGGAACACACTGCTGATGAATGTGGCGGCGTGCGATGAGGCGTCGCCCGATCTGGTGCGGCGTTTGATTGCCGGCGGCGCGGATGTGAACGCAAAAAGCGCGGATGGGCGGACGGCGCTCGATTTCGCGAAGGCGCGCGGAAACGCCGCGGTGGTGGAGCTGCTGGTTCAGGCGGGAGCGAAAGAATCCAGTGCGCGGACGGAACAGCGGATCAGTTTCAAGCCGGCCAATTCGGTCCGTGAGGCGGTGCAAAGGAGCCTCCCCCTGCTGCAACGGACGGATGTGGTGTTCGCGCAAAAGTCCGGATGCATCTCCTGCCACAACAACACATTTACGGCGGCGACGGTTTCGAGCGCGAGGAAAAAAGGAATCACGGTCAACGAGAGCATCGTGCAGGGGCAGTTCAAGACCTTCGGCACGTATCTGGAAAGCTGGCGCGAACGAGTGCTGCAGGGAGTGGGAATTCCGGGCGACGCGGACACCATCAGCTACATCCTGGTGGGCATGTCGGCCGAGCACTATCCGGCGGATGCGGCCACGGACGCGATGGCGCATTACCTGAAGAACCATCAACACCCGAACGGAAATTGGGCAATCCTGGCGCACCGCCCGCCGATTGAATCGAGCGACATCGAGGTGACGGCAAATTCGATGCGGGCGATGCAGCTCTACGCTCCGGTGACGCAGCGCGCGGAATATGACCGCGCCATCGCGCTCGCGGCGGATTGGCTGGAGAAGGCGCAGCCGCGCAACAACGAGGACCGCGCGTTTCAATTGCTGGGGCTGGCATGGGCGAAGAAAGACAAGGGCAGCATCCGGGCCGCGGCGCGGGCGCTTGCGGCCGCGCAGAGGAGCGACGGTGGGTGGGCGCAGATTGCGCCGCTGCCGAGCGACGCCTACGCCACAGGGCAAGCGCTGGTGGCGCTGGTGGAGAGCGGCGCCATGTCCGTGAACGATCCCGTTTACAGGCGTGGAGTGCAATTCCTGTTGAGCACGCAGGTCGAGGATGGGTCGTGGTTCGTCAAGAGCCGCGCGTTGCGGATCCAGCCGGCGTTCGACAGCGGATTTCCCTATGGGGCGGACCAATTCATTTCCGCGGCGGGGACAAACTGGGCGACGCAGGCGCTGGCGCTGGCCGCGAGATGAAAGAGCAGAATACATCTGAAATGACGAGGAGGTTCTGATGCGAATTCATGCTGTGGTTGCGGCCGGTTGCGTGGCGGTGTTGGGGTTATTTGCGTGCAGCTCCGCTCCGGGCGGCGGGGCGAGCGGGATTCCCGCGCCGGCTCCAAGCCGCGCGGCGGAAGACACGGCAACCATCGCGGGATTTGCGTTCGTGGACGCCTCGGTGACGAGTCAGGGGTCAAAGGCTAAACTCCCGCCTGGAGCGAGAATCTATCCGCCGGGATCCACGGTGACGGGAACGGATGGATGCCCGACGACGCGGTACCAAACAGACGGGCTGATGGTGCTGGTGCTGGACTACGCGGGGCGGCCGACTTCAGCGAGCGTGCAAGTGACGCGTCATCCGGCGAACGGGGGAGATTTTGAAGGCGCTCCGTATTATCTGGACCTGAACACGGGGCGCACGCTTCAGTTTCTGGGGCCGATTTTCGACAACGGGAAGTACGACGCGAAATTGAGCTACCACTACGCACTGGGGCAGGAGAAATCGACGAGCGCATCGATTGTGCTGGCGCGCAGGTGTCCGCCGGGGCAATGACAAACTTCGTGAAGCGCTGACGGGAACATGACGAGTGAAAAAGTAAGGCAGGCTTGGGAGAGGTTGCGAGAAGCGTATGAAGCGCAGATGGCGGGCGATTTCGAGCGCGCCGTGGAACTCTACCAGGGCTCGCTGGCGCTTCACCCCACGGCGGAGGCGCACACCTTCCTGGGGTGGACCTACCACTTTCAGGGAAAGATCCAGGAAGCAATCGCGGAATGCAAGCTGGCGATTGAAGTGGATCCGGACTTTGGCAATCCCTACAACGACATCGGCGCGTACCTGATCGGGCTGGAAAAATATGACGAGGCCATTCCGTGGCTGGAGCAGGCCATGGAGGCCAAGAGGTACGAGCCGCGGCATTTTCCCTACTTCAATCTGGGGCGCGTTTATCAGGCGAAGGGATTCCTAAGCCGGGCGAAAGAACTTTTTCAGAAAGCTCTGGAGATCGAGCCGGAGTACACGCTGGCGCGACAGTCGCTTGATAAACTTCGCCGCATGGTGAATTAAGACGCAGGTCCGCAGGTCAAAACCAAGACAATCGAATTATCGTGAGCGCGTGGCGAGTCGGGGCTCGGGCTTCTGGGCCTTGAGGAGGAGCCTCAGGCGGTCGATGGATTGTTCGAGGGCGCGATACACTTCCTCGAGGCCGTCTGCATCGGTATCAAGGCGGGCGGATTCGAGGTCGGCGGCCACTTCCATGCACAGCGCGGTGGCGCGGCGAACGCGTTCGGCAGCGATACTTGCGAAGACGTCCTCCTCTTCCCTGCCGTGAAGCTGGAGCTCGCGCAACTGCTGGACAACGGTGGCGACGGTGCGGATGTAATCCACCGCGTCGCGAAACTCGTTGAGCAAACGAAAATCCACGCCCTGGGAGCGCAGGGTGGATTCGAGCTTGCGAAGCTCTACAGAGGTTTTCTTGACTTGCAGATCCACGCCCCAAAAAGTTTCGCTGGGAACAACCAGCTCGATGACAATTCCATTTGAGACGCCGGCCCGGGAATCAGGAGTGGCCAGGACACGCGCGTCCACGGTTTCCGCGGAAAGAAAATTCGTCAGGGAGATGCGCGTGCCCAGTTCGGGGCGAGTGCTCATTTCCAGAAAACCACCCCGGTCATTGACCTGACGCGCCACGGCGTCCTGCTTGAGGGCAATGCCATCGGGACCGGGCCAACTCGCCTCGATGGGGACGGCGACCGGAAAACGGTGGGATTTCCTGTTTTCGACTTTTGTGCCGTCCGGATTGGTGGCTCGCCTGGTGATGCGCACAGAACTCCCCCTTGGAATGGCAGACCGTTATTCAAATTCGAGAATCAGATTAAGGAACGAAGGGGCAGAGCGCCATAGTACTCGGGGACAGTGGCCTGGGTGAGGAGGGGGAGCCGCTAGGTGTTTCGCGAGGAGGGATGAACTTCGCCGTGGCCGACGACGATAGGTTCGTGGCCGCGAATGCGGTGCCAATGATAAGACAGCGTTTTTCTCAGAGAAGTGGAACCCTTGGGGCCATAGGAATAGGTGCTGCCGTGGGGTCCAAACCAGGTGCGGTATTCGATCTTGCCGGTCAGGTCCCAGTAATCGAGATTGAGACTCCAGTGGTCCACGGGCTCGGAGGCCTTAATCTCCGTGTCGAGGTCGTATTCGTCACCCAGGGGAAGTCGGATCATTCCGCGGACAGGCAAATGAAAATCCCTGTGTGCGCCGGACTGAAAAGAAACGGAGAGGCGCAGGTCTTTAATGACGAGTGGAGCGTTGGCGGTGGTGAAAATGAGGCGCACAGTTTTTCCGCCGGAGGATTGTGCGTGGCCCCCTAAAGGTTTGACATCCATGACTTCGAGGCTGACTTTGGGAATGGGTTCGGTCCTGAAGCGGATATCGGCCTCCATGAGGCGCATGGTTTTCCAATTGGCGCGGGCGTAAACACAAGTGAGGGCGATCAGCACGAGGGTCATGCCCACGACGACAAGGCTGCTGAGGGCCTGGATCAGGACAGGATGAGTTTCAATCCAATGGAGCATCGGGCGGGTAGTTTACTCTGAATCGCGGGCCGGCGGACACGGCAAAAGGGGACGGATCGGGCATCGTCCCAAAAATCACTTGACACGGTCCGGGGGCGGGCGTAGGCTCCCGGCAGATGAAAGTAAGTACTTACTTACATGGCGTGAATGAACGAATCCAGCAAGGTGAACATTCCGTTATGTAGGCCGGGACCCTACTTCAATATTGGAGGGGCACCGATGAAATCCAGCCCACGCAGCATGCTTTTCCCCGTTTTATTCCTGGGGCCTGCACTTCTGCTTCTGATCATCACTTCCCTGCTTCTGCCGGTGACCGCGAAGGCCGCGGACAGCTCCGAGCGGCAAAACGCGCGCCTGAGCTATGTGCAGGGCGACGTGAGATTCAATACCGGCGACGGCAAGCAACCAGATCTAAGCAGGAGTTGGGAAGCGGCGGAGAAGAACTTCCCCATCCAGGAGGGCTTCACGCTGGCGACGG
>JBGOTC010000241.1:0-4937 GCA_041476305.1 Terriglobia bacterium | reverse complement strand
GAATGTCTTCCGCGTCGCGGATGCGCAACCCCAATCCGCCGCAAAATAGGACGACTTTCATCTCAAATTCTCCGCGTCAGTCATCGTTCGCACTCGTCAATTCCAGCGAGTTCATCCAGCCAAATTCTGCGCCCGAATTTGAAAAGGTCGCGGGGCAAGCAGGACCTCCTACCACCTGGGGCGGCGAGCTTGAATCCGGAATCGGGATGACCATCAGTCACCAGATGGGCTACCGCCACTGGCGCTACAAACTCGCGTGTCTTCAACCACATAGGATTGCAAGCCATTAGCCAAAGTTCCGACTGACCACCAAGGATCGAATTCATAAAACGGCGCTAACCTATTGGATATAAGTGAGTTAGATTGATACAGTTGCCCTCTTTGTCGCGTGCTCAAGGAAAATCTTCAATCTGGCGAAGGAGTGGAAGATGTTTTCCACTTTTTGCTAGTCTCTGCCTACCTTGGCGATATGCCTTGCGCTCAACGTGTGCTCAATTCTCGGATCATGGATTGGGGCGCTGCCCCTTGAGGCGCAGTCTGCAACGAACCAAAAACTTTATGCACCAACCAACTCGTGGTGATTGTCCGCTTGAGCCTGAATGCATAGGGCAACCATCGATAGGCACCAGCCACCTTGAGGTGAAACTCCAGCGGCCAGTCGGTTGGGTCGACTCGAACGCGCCCCACGGCAAATTCGTTTGAAGCCGCGAAGCCATAAGCGGGAAGCGTGGTGAAGACTCGGCGGTAGCCTGCCGCTCTACACAATTCAATCAGCCGCTCACTGAATCCGCCAAAAGGAAAACTGAACAGTTCAATCTTGCGGCCGAGAAGTTTTTCAAGCTTCGCTCGCGATCCGGCGAGCTCACGGAGCATGTCCTCTTCCTTCGTGGAAGGAAGGAAAGGATGTGTAGAAGTGTGGGACCCAATGGTGACGAGATCCACTGGCAAGGCTCGGAGTTGCGCCAATGACATTACCTGTTCGGCGCGGCCGAGCGGACCAAATGCCTTGCCCAGCGCGTCTGCAATCACAAACATGGCGACGGGGATCCGGCGCTTCTCAAGTTCGGGCATGGCATGTTGAAAGAAATTCTCGAAGCCGTCATCGAATGTGACCGCGGCAAGCCGCGCGCCCTTGGCCACCACTACGGATTTATCGACCGCGATAGGGGTCGCATTTCGCATCAGCGCGTCCAATTGCCGGGCGAATTTCTCTAGCTGCGACTCCGGAACAGAATGATAGTAGAGAACGACGCACGATCCCGCTGGAGTCACACCGACGAGTCGAGCCAGAAATCTCCCAATCATCGTGGCGACGAAGACCACCAGGCTAATGCCGCATTTTACAAACCGCTTCATGGCTAGCTAGGTCGCTCGCTCGTGAGGGGCCGACAAGAATTTCGCTTTGCTCACTTCAGTGCTTGGCGGCATCGGCTTTACGGAGATATGCCAGAATCCGTTCAAACGACACCATCTCCGCCAAATCCTGGATATCCATTTCGATACCGAATTGCTCTTCGATCATTGCGAACAGCGTGACACTGGCGACGGAATCCCACTCCTTAACGGACGCTGTACTCGCCTGCGCCATATCACTCGCCGCAAGAGATGGAAACACGGCGGAGAAGCACCTCACCAGGCTGGCCTGCGTCTCATCCATGCTCGGCCTCCACAACCTTCTGGAAAGTCTTTGCGGAGCGAGCCATGAACTGATCCCTGGTGATCCGGCAATTGGGTGAGGGAGGTACGCCGAGCATGCCTGCAAGAAAATCATGGATAGGCCCATTCCGGGGCGTGCTCACAAATTCAAATTCGATCTGGTCTATGTCGAAGCGTTGGAATAATTCGCCCAAGCATCGATCCTCGATACGCCGGCTGAACGCGCGGCAGCTCATGACCCAAACACTTAACGTGATTGTCTTTTCAACTTTCCGGCCAGCCAATACAGCGATCTTGCCGAGGGGGCCATATTTGTCGCGGTACGCCGCGAGCACGAAAACCGAATCGGGCTGACTAACGTATGTCCGCCAGGACGTCTCCGTGAACCGCCGGCCATTCAAATTGAATTGGTTCGTCTTGTCGACGAGCTCAATTGCGCGCGGATCCAGAGGAGACTTGCAAAAGTTGAGTGTGATTTCCGCCTCTGATTGCTTCAAAAAATTATCGGCGGCCTCCGGACCATTTCCCAATTGCACTTCCAGGGTGTGAGATTGCCGAATGCTTTCGCGCCGGATGGAATCTTCCTCCGAAAGAGAGCTCTTTCCGAAAAGATCTCGCAGGTCATGCAAGAGCTCATGAATTGCCTGCGGATCGTCCTTTGGAAACAAGATGCATTCCACTTCTGGATGCCGCGCCTTTACTTCGGCCAGTTCCATGGCGCTGTCGTCAATGAAAACAATTGAATCCGCCCCAATGTTCCAAGCCTTCAGGATTCGGCTGACGGACTCGGACTTCGGGCCCCAATTCGCTTCTACTGGGAAGAGGGCGCTGCGGGGCACTACCAGATCTTCCCTTCGGAGCGCTTCCTCGACTGCATCCGCAGCGTTCTTGCTGGCTGCTCCAATCAGGATCCCGGCCGCGGAGAGGGAGTGAAGCATTCTCTGATAGACCCCGTGCATGTGACTGTTGTGTTCAAGATCCCAAGAAACACCCTCGGCACCGACCTCACCAAGAATGCCATTCCACAAGGTATCGTCCAGGTCCGTAATCAGACCTCTCTTCGGAACCGCTGGCCGGATCGCCTGACACATCAACTCGGCTATCGTCGACGCATGCGGGAGCTTGTAAGGGAATCCGGATAGGAGCTCCGCTTTAACATCGAGCCGGGCCTCTAGAGGAGAGTCTCGATCCAGTCGCGCTGGGTTGATGGCCCTCACGTTTCTACATCGAGCCGCTTCCAGAGCCATGGATGAGACCACGGATCGCAACTCCAGGTCGAAAGCGCCGGCCTGCCACCCAGGCGCGAAAGAGACGGGGGGCAGTGGAAGCGTGGGGAGGCAAACTACAACGGAAACGTTGTTGGAGACCCTCTTGATGATTTGCCCGAATTGAGCCTTTCGCCCTTTCGCATTCGTCAGAATATCTTCGAGTGCTTCCGGAGCCCAACTTCCCAGGCCGCGGATGCCCAAACGGGGATCGAGATCCGACCATTCCACCAAAATGACACAGACATCGGCAGTTGCTGCTTCCGCGCGCTCAAGGTTTCCCCAAAAATCGCCGTAAAGACCACCAGCAATCTCCGGACGCATGTCCGGAAACAATTGTCGCAGGCGCGCAGTCAGAAAGGTCTGAAGATGAAGCGGATTAAAACCGCACACCATGTTCACACGAAAGGCCTGCACCTCGGCAGGCTGCGCCGCGCGAAGAATCTCGATGGCTTCAATGAGTTTCATTGAATTTCGTTCCGAAATTGGTCAGGGCCAGAGTGTCGTGTCGCCGTCAAAAGGAGAGGCATACCACGCGCCTTCCTGTGTAAGCTTCTCGTGAAGAGCACGCTCACGCGCCTTGTAGAAAAAAGGGGGAGCAGGGTACCTGCGTGAATAGGGCTTCAGTTTCAGAACACTTTCCCTGATGTTTCGCGGGAAGCCCATGATTTCGAGCACCTGACTTCCGGCGCTCTTTGCGGAGCGGCAGGCAGCGGCCAACAATTGTTCCAACACGTCTGAGTCATCATTCTTAATCATCAGGTCGGCTACCAAAGATCGCTGAAGTCCATTCGCGGCCTTTTCCTCGTGTCTGACGATCAAGTAGCCAAGTTCACTTGCTCCCTTAAATGAAAGGACTCGAATTTTCCTGCGGTTTTGAGGCGGGTCAAAGTGCCAGCGCATGATGGCAGCGGTCCGCTTGGCCATCAATCGCGCGGGGTGGCCATTCCCGTCCGACCAGAGCTGATTGAATTCATTGCCCATCTCCGACATATTGGTTTCAACGACAGGGTTCCCTGCCGGCCGGGACCGTGGCCCTCTACGGCGAAGCTTGATATCGCCGCGTAACACCGCGGCTCCAATCGCGCCACCCATCCCGGCAAAGCTCGAGTTCATGCCCAGCTTCTTAAACACGGCCTTCGCGAAGGGCCGGGGATCCAGCACCCAGAAGAGGACGTTACCGTAGTCCGCCTGAGGAAGGGGCGCAGCGTTAAGCGCGGTCATCATTTTCCCCGCGGAAACAGTGGCAGTGGAATTCAAGAAGAGGTCCACATTCTTTTGGCGAAAGAACGAGCTGATCAACAAGTGACAATAGGCTCTGAAGGCGGGTTCGATGGCGAGGCGACAGGTGGCCGCAGCAAAGAGCGGTTTCCCTTCAAATTCGTAGAGCAGCGGGATGCTCCCGAGGAAGCCCACAATTTCACCGGCCGATTCCAGCACCCAGCCAATCCGCGGAGCCGCTTTGAACTCAATAACTGCGGGATTGTCTATCCACAAACGCTTCCAGTTCTCCGGTGAGTCCGGACCTTGTCCCAATCTCAAATTCATTGCGGAAACGCGCTCAAAATCTGAGAACTGCGCTTCCCGCAAGCGGACAGCGGCGGTTCCTCTTGCGGGGACCACTCTTGTAGATTCACTGTTGCCAGTGGATTGCGTAGCGCTGCCCGCTCTCATCCTATTGTGTACAGGATCGGCGATCGTGCCCTTTGAATTGGATACTGGTCCGCTAGACATTCAGGCAGCCTTAACGTTTTTCGATGCCAGGATTTCGCGGTACACATCCAGTAGACGCACCCCCGCCGCAGTCCAAGTGATCTCGTGCACCGTTCGGAGGGACGCTTCGCGCAGCCTGCCAAGCAGCCCGCGATCTTGATGGAGCAACGTGATCTGCTCCGAGAGCGTTTTTACATCCCCAATGGGATGCAACAATCCAGTCTCCATGTGCTTGCAAATTGCCCCCGCGGCCTCAGAAGCGAGCACAACACATCCGCTCCCACGCGCGTCCGATGTCACAAG
>JBGOTC010000240.1:0-4970 GCA_041476305.1 Terriglobia bacterium | reverse complement strand
CGGTGATTTGGGAGCAAAGCTGAAAATGGTTTCCTTGTACGCCGGGCTTTCCTCGAGGCGGACATTCTTCGATATGCGCGTCTTGAAGAGCACGGAACCGAAGACGGAGCGGATCTGCTCGTTGGTGTCGCGCGAGATGTTGGTGCGCTTGTCGTACAAAGTGATGACGACACCCAGCACCTTGAGAGCGGGGTTGGGGCGAGCGCGAATCCGTTCATAGGTCTCGAGCAAGTCGTCGGTGCCCTCGATGGCGAAGTATGCAGCCTGGATGGGAACGACGAGATGGGACGACGCGACCATGGCATTTACGGTGAGAATGCCGAGCGCGGGAGGAGTATCGATGACGACGTAATCGTATTCCTTCAGGACCGGCGAGAGGGCGTCTTTCAATTTGTAAGGGGCGTCAAATTGTCCGGCCATTTGCTGCTCCAGTTTGGCGAGGGCAAGTTTGGCGGGAGCAACGGAGAGAAAAGGGTCCTTCGATTTCTTGATGACGCTCGAGAGTTCGACGCGATTGTCACTGAAGATGTCGAACATGGAGGTGGCGATATCCGCCTGCTCAAAAAACGCGATGCTGGAATTGGATTGCGGGTCCAGGTCGATGAGGAGCGTGCGCTTGCGGCGCAGAGCAAGGGCAGCAGCAAGATTGATGGCAGTGGTCGTTTTGCCCACTCCGCCCTTTTGATTTGCGATGGTCAGGATTGCTGTCATTGTAAGCCCGCGATGGCGCGGGCAAGCGGCCGGCCATTCTCCCCGAAAAACAGATCGGGGACTCTCCCGAAGGCTGCTGGGTCAGCAAGAACCGTGGCCGGGAAACGCACAACAATATGTGGGCGCTCAGCGCCCGGCCACCCATACGGGTAGTGACAATTTACCTATGCTGCAGAGCCAGTGCAAGCGAAAAATAAGGCAAAAGCAGGAGTTACATCTTGTAGCGGCCGAGGTCTTCGTCGGAGAGGTTTTCGAGCCATTTGCGAAGCTCATCACTGGTGTTGCGTTCGGAGATGGTGCTGGCGACCTTGGAGCTCTTGAGAACGGTGTCGTCCACAAAGATCGGGCAATCGACGCGCAGAGCAAGGGCCAGGGCGTCACTGGGGCGCGAATCGATGGACATCATCTGACCATCGCGCTCGAACCAGATGAGGGCGTAGAAAGTATCCTCGCGAAGATCGTTCACAACGACCTTCTGGACGCGGACATTCAAGCCCAGAAAAACATTCTTGAGAAGATCATGCGTCATGGGGCGCGGCGATTGTACTTTCTCAATTTCCAAGGCGATGGCCTGGGCTTCGTAGATTCCGACCCAGATCGGCAGAATGGCCGAGCCCTGGGTGTCCTTCAGCACTACGATGGGCATGTTGGTGGAGGGGTCCATCATCAGTCCGCGGATTTTCATTTCAACTTCCATCAGGACCTCCCCGAACATTCGCCGGACATCAGGTGCGGTGCTCCCCGATCAGGCTGTTCGGACCCGCGCGCGTCACATTCACTTGCAAGTATTGTCCCAGAAGGTCCGGGCGGGGCGAAGTGAAATTTATGACGCGATTGCTTGAGGAGCGACCCGCCCACTGCCCTTCGCGGCGCGGCGCGCCGTCCACAAGGACCTCGAACGACTGGCCGACGAGCTTTTCGTTTCGAGCGGTCTGAATCCCGCGCTGGCGCTCCTGCAAGGCGGCGAGGCGGATTCCCTGCTTATCTTCGGGAATGGCGCCGGGCATCTTCTGCGCGGCAGTATTCGGGCGCGGAGAATACTTGAATGCAAACGTGCCGTCATATTGCGCGGCGTCGAGCAGCGTGAGTGTGTCCTGGAAATCCGCATCGGACTCACCGGGGAACCCGACGATGACATCAGAGGTGATGCTGATGGAGCGGCGCGCGGAGCGGATCATGGCAATTTTTTCGAGATACTCCTCGCGGGTGTAGGTGCGGCGCATGGCACGAAGAATGCGCGTGGAGCCGGATTGCACCGGCAGATGCACGTGATCGCAGAGGCCGGGATGCGCGTCGATCGCCTGGACAATGTCCGGGCCAAAGTCGCTGGGGTGGGAGGTGGTGAAGCGCACGCGGCGAAGGCCGGGGATTTCGGCGACGGCGAGCAGCAAATCGCTGAACCTCAATTTGCGCGGGGAAGGATCGCAATAAGAGTTGACCGTCTGGCCGAGGAGTTGAATTTCGGTGTAGCCGGAATCGGCGAGGCGGCGCGCCTCATCGAGGATGCCGGCGCTTTCGCGGCTGCGCTCGGGGCCGCGGGTGAAGGGGACGACGCAGTAGGTGCAGGCCTTGTCGCAACCCTCGATGATGGTGATGTAAGCGCGGAAGGGATGGCCGCGGCGGGTGACCTCGGTCTCGAAGGTTTCGTCGGTGTCATTGTCGAGACCGGTCACGCGAGGCTCGCCGGCCTCGACGCGATCGAGGAGTTCCGGGAGGCGGCGATAGCTGGCTGAGCCACAAACAAGACTGACCCAGGGAGCGCGGTCAAATATGACTTCACCTTCCTGCTGGGCGACGCATCCCAGAACGCCAAAGCGGCGGCCCTGCTCTACCCCGCGAAAAACACCTAGGCGCGAGAAAACCTTGTGCGCGGCCTTTTCGCGGATGCTGCAGGTGTTGAAGAGAACGAGGCGCGCAGCGTCGGGAGATTCGACCTGGCGATAGCCGCGATCGAGGAGCAACCCGGCAACTTTTTCGGAGTCGTGGTCATTCATCTGGCAGCCGAAAGTCTCTAGATAGAATGTGGGGGCGTCCGGAGAGATCGATGAGGCAAGCGATGGCGACGTCGAAGCTTCGCCAGTCAATGAATCGAGGCGGACGTCAATCTTGTGATGGCGCGCGCGGGCGGAAGCAGCCGGAAATGAGGAGTGTTCAGACATGGCGGCAAAGGGCATCTTAGCACAGGGCACAAAGGCACCAAGACAGGGAGGCTCCGGCACCTGACTACTAATTCATGGGACAAATGATGTGTCGCAAAGTGCATCAGATTTTCGTGAATAGGCATCGAAGTGTTTGAACGGCTCACAAGCGTGTGCTACGGTAAATTCGGGGATTGAAACGCGTGAGGGGGGATCTATTCCTGTTTCCGGATTGTTTTCCGCGATCTTGATGGTTGATGGACAATTGGGCCAGCTGCTCGCGCAGACCGGCTGGGTTGCGCGCGTCGTTCTGCTGATCCTGTTCACCTTTTCCCTGTTCTCCTGGGCACTGATCTTCCTGAAACTGCGATTGTTCGGATCCATCGAGCGGCAGACGGCGCAGTTCCTTCGGGTGTTTCGCGGGAGCCGGGGGCTGCCCGAGCCGAAAAGCATCGGCGACGGCAATTCCCCGCTGGAAGCAGTCTATTCCTCAGGTTTCCGGGAACTGCAAAGCCAGGTTTCCGGCGGGGGTACACCGGGACGGGTGAAAAGCCTGCAAGCGGTGATCGTCAGCATGCAACTGGCATCGGCAGACCAGGTGCGGCGTGTGGAGCGCTACATGCCGTGGCTGGCGACGACGGCGTCGGTGAGTCCCTTCATCGGATTGTTCGGAACTGTTTGGGGCGTGATGGACGCTTTTTCCGGCCTGGGGACGGCGGGCGCGGCGAGCCTGCGGGTGGTGGCTCCGGGCATTGCCGAGGCTTTGATCACGACGGCAGCGGGTTTGTTCGCGGCGATCCCCGCGGTGATTGCCTACAACCACTTCGTGCACCGCACGAAGGATCTGGCGGGGCGGATGGACAACTTCGCCATGGAAGTGGCCGCGCAGATCGAAAAACTGAATTCCTGAGAAGCTTCCGGCGCCATGCCTGCAATCGCCAAACCGACGGCAACTTCGCTTTCAGAGATCAATATTGTGCCGCTGGTGGATGTTGTGCTGGTGCTGCTGATCATTTTCATGATTACCGCGCCAATCCTGCAGTCTGGAATTGAAGTGGACCTACCGCAAACGAAGACGGTGCGAGACATGCCGGAGGCTCGGGTGATCGTTACGATTGACCGGGCGCAACTGATTTACCTGGGCAATAGCGCGATCAATATCCACGAGCTGGGAGCGAAGGCGCGCTCGCAGATGCGCGACCCGGCGCACGATCCGGTTTATCTGCGCGCGGATGAGTCGGTTCCCTTCGGGACGGTGGCGACGGTGCTGGACACCTTGAAGCAGGCTGGCATTCCCATCGTTAATATTGTTACAGAGCCTTTGAACAGCAGGCCAAACACGCGCTGAACGAAGATGACCTACGCCGAACAACAATTCGGAAGCCACCACGCAGGGGACCCGAGGCTGAAGACGACGCTGGTCTGGTCAGCGGTGTTGCACGGAGTTCTCGCCGCGGCGATGGCCATTTCGGCTTTGGTTTCCAACCGGGGCACGAATTGGGGAGGATCCGCGGGGGGCTCCGTCACCGTCGGGATCGTCGGCTCCGTTCCGGGGATTCCCCTTCCGAAGCCGGCGGCGGTGACGACGAACCGTGTGGTGGATGAGTCCAAGGGACTCTACAAGGCGGAGTTGAAACCGTTGAAGGCAACACCGCCGGAAGCGCAGCCCATCCCCGAGTTCGGAGGAAAGAAACCGGTCAAGCCGCCATCGCACCCATCAAAATTGTTGGAAGACACCACGCCACCGCCGCCGAATGCGGTTCCATACGGAAGCGGCGGATCGCCCTCACTTCCCTACTCGCAATTCACAGTGGCGGGCGCGACGCAGGGCGGGATCGGAATCACGGGGCCGGGGGGCGGAGATTTCGGATCCAAGTATCCCTGGTTCGTGGATGCAGTGCGCAACCGCATCAGCAGCAACTGGCTGCAATCCATGGTGGACCCAGCGGTTCGCTTCGCGCCGCGAGCGGTGGTGACATTTCAAATCCTGCGCGACGGCACCATTACCAACATTCAAATTCTCCAGCGAAGCGGGAACAGTTCGGTGGACAACTCGGCGGTGCGCGCAATTCTGAGTTCCAGCCCGGTCAACAAGCTGCCCAATGATTATGCGGGCTCGGT
>JBGOTC010000239.1:0-4982 GCA_041476305.1 Terriglobia bacterium | reverse complement strand
CTTGCCGGCTTTCTTCTTGAGGCCATCCTGGACGGGGGCAGGCAACGAGTCGAACTCCACCTGGTCCTCGATTTCAATGATCACGCCGGTCGCATCGATCAACATGTCGCGGTTCTTGCCGTTCACCACGAACTGAGCCTCATAGATGGTCTTGCCGTTCTCCTTTTCAGAGGAAAAGCCCTTGACAGTAGCTCCCTTGGATTGTTCGTCCACGGTCTTCTGCACCGCGGCAGGGAGGTCGGACTTCTTGATTGACTTCTCCTGAGCAATGGTGGGGACCGCCAGGAGAAGCGCGGCAAAAAAACTCGCAAGAATTAGTCGTGACTTGTTCATCTCATCTCCTCCGAATTGTGAAGTGTGCTCGATCTCAGTGTGATTTCGTTCCACGACCGAGAAGCAATTCCCGTGCCCGGGAAAAGCCCGAATTGTGCCCCTGTCCCGATCGGTCAGTGTCGGCTGAGACTGGAACACTCTTCCAGGTTGCGTAGGAGAGTATGCGGCCATACATTAAGAATCGCTTAAGCCAAGTGCCCTATGATGGTCCGATGCGCGTCCTAATTGTTGAAGACGAAAAGCGGCTCCGCGAAAACGTAGCTCGCGGACTGCGCGATGGAGCAGGCTATGCCGTGGACGTGGCTGGGGACGGCGAAGAGGGCATTTTTCTGGCAAGTTCAATTGAATACGATTTGATCGTACTGGATTTGATGCTCCCTCGACGGTCCGGAATGGACGTCGTGAAAGAGATTCGCGCCCGGCGAAAAACCACTCCTGTGCTCGTCCTGACGGCTCGAGACGAGCGCGAGTCCGTGATTCAACTATTGAATGCGGGTGCGGACGATTACGTGACGAAGCCATTTGACCTCGGGGAGCTCCTCGCGCGCGCGAAGGCGCTGATTCGCCGCGGGAAGGGACAGGCCGCCCCGGTGCTCCGTGTGGAAAACTTGATTGTGGATAATGGAAGACGTTCTGTGAAACGCGGAGGACGCGAGATTGCGCTGACCCCAATGGAATATCGAGTACTCGAATACCTTGCCCACCGACAAGGGGTTGTCGTATCACAAACGGAATTGCTGGAGCATCTGTATGATTACAATTGGGAAAAGTTCAGCAACGTCATCGAAGTCTATATTTCGGGCCTTCGGCGGAAGATCGACGACGGTTTTCCTGCGCGCCTGATTCACACGATTCGCGGGCACGGGTATGTTCTGCGTTCTGAGGACGGGGGAAAACGAAAATGAAGCGCCGGTCGCTGGCTGCCCGGATTGTCGCGGGTGTGGTGGGCGTGGACCTCCTTTTGACCGCATTGCTCTTGACTTTCGGGGTATTCATTTCGCAGACGGAACTACTATCGGCGTTCGATGCAAGTCTCCGGAGCAAGGCGCTCAGTGTGAGGGCTCTTGTGCGGTATGCGGAGGACAACACCTCGCAGCTTTTGTTCGATTCTTCCGGTTTGCCTGCTTCGGCTGATCCCGCTCACCCGGACCTTTTCGCAGCGTACGATGGGACCGGCAAATTGATTGCGAAATCGGCATCCTGGAGCGGCCTGCCCAGAGAAACAAAATCCTCCGGAACCGAATTTGCACGCTTTCGGAAGGATGGCGTGCCATTCCGAGCGCTCGTGGTTCGCGATGCACCAATTCTCGATCGGGAAGACGAGACATCGGGGCCACCAGCAAAAATCACTTTGATTTATGCCTCATCACTCCTTGATCTTCACAATCGTGTTTTCCATATCGGTCTGATTCTGGGTCTCGGCGGAGCATTCCTCTTGCTTGCAATCGCCGGATTGACAGTGTGGATTATTCGCCGGAGCCTGATTCCGCTGCATGAGCTTGCCGGGCGCGCAGGGCAAATCACATTTCGCCAGTGGTCATTCGAACCACCGCCGGGCGCAAGGGCGACACTCGAACTCGCGCCCTTGACGAATGCCCTGGAAAGACTCCTTTCCCGTCTTCATGACTCATTTGCCCACCAAAGGCAATTTACCAGCGACCTTGCGCACGAACTAAAAACGTCGGTGGCGGTCATCAAGTCGAGCATTCAGGTGGTGCTGCAAATTCCTCGGTCGCCGGACCAATACCGCGCGGAAATCCGGGCACTCCTTGGGGACACGGAGAGATTGGAATCCATGGTCGAGAGGATGCTTCGTCTGGCGCGCGCCGAGCAATGGGCAGAGACAGGAAATGAGAAGAATTCCGGAGCGTCGGACCTGTTCTCCACTTGCGAGTCGGCCGTTTGCCGTACGGCCGCGATTGCGGCCACCAAGAACATTCGAATCCAAATTGAGGGGAAGCCAGGCCCTCAAGTGCCCGCCGACTCCGAGGACCTCGAATTAGTCTGGGTCAACCTACTCGAAAACGCTGTCCGCCATAGCGTTGCGGGCTCCTCTGTCGTTATGCGGATCAAGAATGGCCTTGGGGGGTCTGCAGTTGTAACGGTTGAAGATTCGGGTGAAGGGATTCCAGAAGTTGACTTGCCACGAGTGTTCGAACGGTTCCATCGGGGAGATACCGCGCGCGACCGGTCTCCAGGAGGTTTCGGACTTGGCCTGGCGGTTTGCAAGGCCATCGTTGAGGCATACAGGGGTGGTATCGAGATCGAGAGCAAACAGGGGCAGGGAACACTCGTCCGCGTTCAGCTCCCAACCTTGGTGGAACCTGCGGTCTGAGTTGTCCTTAAGCAGGTCTTAAGCATTTTCACCCTATCCTCCATGGGCTTCGGTTGGAGAATTGATGTATCCTCCTCAATTCTCGCGGAGATGCCCTAGCCAATGGAGAGTTGCCCCACCATTCTGAGCTCGTCACGAGTGCGAATCCTGGGGATCGCGATTGCGCTGGCATTTGCCTTTCCGTGCATGGCGCAATCCACGGGAACCAGCCAGTCTCCGGTGACGCCGGGGCGACGCCTCACCTTGCAGGAAGCATTCGCAATGGCCGAAAGACAGAACCTGGACTTGGCGGCCGCGCGCCTTCGTCATTCCGTCTCTCAAGCGGGCATCTTGATCGCAGGGGCGCGCCCGAACCCCACTGTTTCCTTTTCCGCTGCGCGTGATACTCCGCATGAATCACTCTTCTTTGGTCTCCCCATTGAGCTGGGAGGAAAGCGCGCCCGGCGAATGGACGAAGCACGTCAAGAGCTCTCCCTGACGGATGTCGAAATCACCGCCGTCGCTCGTAGTATTCGGCAACAGGTTCGAGAAGCGTTTTTCGCCGCAGCTCTTGCCGTTGGATTGGCGGAACAACAGAAACAACTCGTGGATCTTTCGCAAAAGCTCCGCGACATCGCGCAGGGAAGGTTTGAAGCTGGAGACGTTCCCCAGCTCGAGGTGATGCAAGCCGATTTGGAGTTGGCGCGCGCGGCAGCGGATCTGGAAGTGGCTCGCCTGGAGAAGCGGGTTTCCTTCACGCGGCTCTCCGCCCTGCTCAACGAGCCGTCCGACACCGCATGGGAATTGGTGACGCCTCTGGAGACTCTGCCCCCGGGAGTGGCCTTGCAGGACATGATCGCGCGCGCAGCGGATTCAAGTGCCGAACTGCAGCATCTGGTCCAGGAAGCGAATGTGGAGCGCAGCAGGGAAAGAGTGTTTCGCGCCGGACGCGTTCCCGATATAACGCTGGAGGCCGGCGCGGACTTCAATGCCCCTCCTGATTTTCACACCGGCGCTCGAGGACAGATCACCCTCGGTCTGCCAATTCTCTATCGCAATCAAGGAGAGCTGGCGCAGTCATCCGCGACCCTGAAGCTGATCGAGGGAGAAATATCGGCTACACGGCGGGCTGTCGCCGGCGACGTGGAGGCGGCCTTCAACGAGCTGACCGCGAGGCTCCTGCAAGTGGACCTTTACCGGCGAACAGTTCTTCCTGCCGGCAGAAAGCTGGAGAGCCTTGCGGAAGAAAGTTACCGCGCGGGCCGAGCCAACATGCTTGCCGTGCTGGACGCACGGCGGAGTGTGCAGCAGAATGAGCGCGCGTATTTGCAAAGCCTGTTTGATCTGCAGAAGGCATTCGCTGATCTCGAGCAGAAAGTTGGAGTCATCCTGGACTGATTATGCGACTTCGCTCTCGGAATCGTTTTCCCCTGTTGCCTTTCCTCCGTTCAAGGCCGGCGAGAGTCTCGCTGGTCGCCGCCGTACTGGCGGCCGGTGGGTTGTGCATCAGCTGCTCGAAGGGAGGGGACGAGAATCCAGCGGCACCGGGGACGCTTGTTGCTCAGGTCACTCTCACGGAGGTGACGCGCGCGGATGTGAGCCGGATTCTCCAGCTGACGGGAACCGTAGGCGCGGTGCCCAATCGAGATGTAAAGGTCAGTTCGTTTGTCCCGGGAAGGATCGCCGACCTTGGCGTCGCCGAGGGCGACAAAGTTGCCGCGGGCCAAATCCTCGCAAAGATTGACGATCGTCCCTATCGCGACCAACTCGCGCAGGCTGAGGCCAGCCAATCTTTGGCGCAGGCGAATGTGGACAACGCCAAGCTCAACCTCACGCGGAATCAGGAATTGTTCCAGCGCGGGATCTCCGCGCGCAAAGAACTTGAGGATGCGCGCACGGAATTGTCCGTGGCCGAGGCAAACTTGAAGCAGGCGACCGCCACAGTTGCGCTGTCTCAACTCCAGCTCTCGCGGACAGAAATCCATTCGCCAATTGGCGGGACGGTGGTCAAGCGCTTTGTGAGCATGGGAGAGCAGGTGGATGGGACGGCCGCCAATCCTGTCGTAGAGGTGGCCTCACTTGGGGAGGTGGAACTGCTTGCGAACGTGCCGGCGGGAGATTTGGCAAGGTTGCCGGTCGGCCATGCAGTTCAATTGACGAGCACGTCCATGCCCGGAAAGCAATATTTGGGGAGGGTGGCCGGCGTTTCCCAGGCGGTCGACCCTGCAACAAACGCGGGGCTTGTTCGCATTCGCGTTCCCAACGCTTCTGGCGAATTGCGGCTCGGAATGTTCCTGGCCGCTCAGGTCCCGGTGGAAACCCACACCAGGGCCCT
>JBGOTC010000238.1:0-4989 GCA_041476305.1 Terriglobia bacterium | reverse complement strand
CAAGAAAAGTTCAGGAAATAATACGAAATGAACCGGCCAGACATTCGAGCGCACAAAGGGAAAACGCCGCGGATTGCCGCGTCGGCGTACGTCGATCCGGCGGCGGTGATTATCGGCGACGTGGAGATTGGCGAGGATTCGAGCGTCTGGCCTTGCGCGGTGATCCGCGGCGACGTCCACTGGATACGCGTCGGGCGGCGAACGAACATCCAGGATGGGTCGGTGCTGCATGGAATGCTCGATGAATGGCCGCTGGAGCTGGGTGACGACGTCACGATCGGCCACGGGGTGATTTTGCACGGGTGCTCCATCGCGTCGCGCGTACTGGTGGGAATGGGCTGCGTGATCTTGAACGGCGTGAAAATTGGGAGCGGATGCATCATCGCGGCGGGGACCCTGATACCGGAGCGGACGGTGGTGCCGCCGGGGAGTTTGTTCATTGGTCATCCGGGAAAAGTGAAGCGCGGATTGACGCCCGCGGAATACGCGGCGATTGATGGATACGCGGAGCGGTATGTGGGATACAAAAATACTTTTCGGAACGAGAGTGGCTAGGGGCTAGTGACGAGTGACTGGCAAGGACTTGATTTAGGAGAGCAGAGATACGGATGCGATGGAAGGCTTGAAAAGAGTCACGCACTATAAGGATTTGCTTGTTTGGCAAAAAACCATGGCTTTGGTTAAAGAGACTTACAGGATGACAGCATCTTTTCCAAGAGATGAGCAGTTTGGTTTGACATCTCAAATGCGGCGGTCAGCGGTTTCAGTTCCTTCAAATATTGCTGAAGGCCAAGCGAGGCAGGGAACCCGTGAATTCCTGCAGTTTCTGTCGCACGCAACCGGCTCGCTCGCGGAATTGGAGACGCAAATCTTGTTGAGCCAAGACCTGGGCTACGCGCGGAATGAAGAAGTAGCGGCTATTCTGGAGAGGGTGACAGAATTGCAGAAAATGATGGCGGGACTCCGCCGGAGCCTGGGGGGAACGGCTAGCCACTAATCACTCGTCACTAGTCACTTGCTTCTATGGCGGAAAAACAGCAAATTCGGGCAATTAAAGGCGTGCGGGATATTCTGCCGCCCGCGTCGGCCGCATGGAACCGAGTGGAGCAGGCGGCGCGGGAGGTGTTTGCGTCGTTTGGATATGGGGAGATCCGGTTGCCGATAATTGAGCATGTTCAGCTTTTCGCGAGATCCGTCGGCATTGGCACTGACGTCGTGCTTAAGGAAATGTATTTCTTCGAGGATTCGGCGAGCCGTGATTTGTCCCTCTTCAAGCAAGCGATATCCCAGTTTAGTGTCGACCTGGAGGACGCTGTACAACGTGGCGGGTTTGCAAAGAGCATCCGCCTGTTCCTCGAGCAATTGAATGAGGCAGTTCATTCGGGTGAGATCCCCTCGACGGTTGATAATCTAGCGGCAATCGAAAGGTTTCAAGAGAGCGTAAGAGCATTTGATGGCGCGCTCCCTGTCGTGACTGGACAAGCTGTGAGTAATCAGTTTCAGCAAGTGGTCAATGACGTGAGGGCACGAATAAATTCGATTCAAATTGGGCACTTAATTGGACTGCGGCCGGAGGCGACGGCGAGCGTGTGCCGGGCCTACATCGAGCACGGGATGCAGACGTTGCCGGGCGACGTGAAGCTCTATTACATTGGACCGATGTTCCGGCGCGAGCGGCCGCAGAAGGGGCGCTACCGCCAGTTCTATCAGATTGGCGCGGAGGTGTTGGGGCAATCGGACTCGCCGGGGATTGACGCGGAACTGATGGAGATGTTGCTGGCGTTTTTCACGCGCGTGGGGCTCGCGGGATTGGCGCTCGATTTGAATTCGATTGGCTGCGGAGAGTGCCGTCCTAAATATGTTGAGGTGTTGCGCGCGGCGCTGTTGAAGGTGAAAGACAGACTGGGCGCCGACAGCCAGCGGCGCATTGAGACGAATCCGCTGCGCGTGCTGGACTCGAAGATTCCGGAAGAGCAGGGGATTATCGAGGCGCTGCCGCGGATTTCAGATCACCTCTGCGAGAATTGCAAAACGCATTTTGGGGAAGTGCGGCGGCAGCTTGACCTGCGCGGGATTGCCTACAACCTGAATTGGAGGCTGGTGCGCGGCCTGGACTATTACATGCGCACGACATTTGAAATTACCGCGCCGGGGCTGGGCGCGCAGAACGCGGTGTGCGGCGGCGGGCGCTACGATGGATTGGTGGAATTGCTGGGCGGTCCGCCGACGAAGGGGATCGGGTTCGCGATTGGCGAAGACCGGCTGATGCTGTCGCTCGAAGCCGCGGGAAAAATGGCGGCGGAGCCGAGCCTGGATGTGTTCATTGTGTGGATGGGCGCGGCGGCGCAACCGGTGGGGATCAAACTCGCGCAGAAACTGCGGGGCGCGGGGATGAAGGTGGAACTGCCGCCGGAGGAATTCAAATTCAAGAAAGCGCTGGGGCTGGCCGACAAGCTGGGTGCGAGATACGCGGTTTTGATCGGCGAAAATGAAATTGCCGCCGGGAAATTCACACTGAAGCGGCTGGCGGATGCGGTGCAAACGAGCGTGACAGAAGCTGAGTTGTTGTCGGAACTGAAGAAGGCTTGAGGAGCGGGAATTGCTCGACCCACTGGGGAATTTGAAACGGACGCATTACTGCGGCGCGCTGCGCGGCTCGGATAATGGCCGCGAAGTGTTGCTGATGGGGTGGGTGCACGGGCGGCGCGACCTGGGCAACTTGATTTTCATTGATTTGCGCGACCGCACCGGGCTCGCACAGATTGTTTTCAACAAGGAGCACGCCGCTGCGCTCCATGCCAAGGCTTCCGATTTGCGCGGCGAGTATGTCGCCGCGGTGCGGGGGACCGTGGCCATGCGGCAGAAGGCAAACCCTGAATTGCCCACGGGCGAAGTCGAAATCGCGGCCACAGAGCTGCACATTTTGAACACGGCGAAAACGCCTCCGTTCCAGGTGGAAGAAGATACGAGCGCGAGCGAAGAGACTCGACTGCGCTACCGGTACATTGACTTGCGGCGGAAGCGCCCGGCGCGGAATCTGGAGCTGCGGCACAAGGTTATTTTCGAGATTCGGAAAACGATGGACGA
This sequence comes from Terriglobia bacterium, assembly GCA_041476305.1. Lineage (GTDB taxonomy): Bacteria > Acidobacteriota > Terriglobia > Acidiferrales > UBA7541 > DASTCZ01. The sequence goes on along the minus strand of JBGOTC010000238.1, from coordinate 1,902 downwards.
GCTCGGATTCCTGGAAATTGAGACGCCAATGCTGACGCGCTCCTCGCCGGAGGGTGCGCGTGACTATCTGGTGCCCAGCCGCATTCACCATGGGCAGTTCTATGCGCTCCCGCAGTCGCCGCAACTCTTCAAACAGATACTGATGATCTCCGGGCTCGACCGCTATTTCCAGATTGTCCGCTGCTTCCGCGACGAGGACAACCGCGCCGACCGTCAGCCGGAGTTCACGCAGCTCGACTTGGAGATTTCGTTTCCCACTCAGGAGACGATTTTCGACATCCTGGAGAGAGTGATGGTGCGGGCGTGCGCGGTAGCCGGCGTCAAAGTGTCGGCGCCATTCCGGCGGATGGAATACCGCGACGCGGTCCATCGATACGGCAGCGACAAGCCCGACCTGCGCTTTGGCATGGAACTCCACGATGTGACCGCTCTGTTTCTTGGCGCTCGCGAGGCCATGCACATTGATGGCAACGTGTTCGCGTTCGCGGCGCCGGGCGGGGCGAAGTTTTCGCGCAAGGAGCTGGACGAGCTGGTGGAAAAGGCCAAGGGGCTCGGCGCGCGGGGAGTTTACACCACGAAGGTGGCGGCGGAGGGAGTCACATCATCCCTCGAGAAAAATCTCGGCGCTGAATCGCTGCTTAAACTGGCCGCGGCAGTCGGGGCGAAGCCCGGCGACTTGATTGTGGCCGCGGCGGCGAAGGAACAGATTCCCGGCACAGAAGCGGCGGCACTCGTTGCGGGCCAGCTGCGGCTACATCTAGCCGAAAAGCTTTCGCTCATCCCCAAGGACCGCTGGGAGTTTCTGTGGCTCACCGGATTTCCATTGTTTGAGTGGAGCGAGCGCGAAAAAAGATGGGAGAGCGCGCAACATCCTTTTACCGGGATAGTTGAAGAGGACGTGGACGAGCTCGAAGATCCAGAACGGCGCGGGGAGATCCGCTCCAAAGGCTACGACCTGGTACTGAACGGGTTTGAGCTTGGTTCGGGGAGCATCCGGATTCACCAGCAGGACATCCAGGCGCGTGTTTTTCGCGCGATTGGTTTGAGCGATGCAGAGGCCAGGCAGCGCTTCGGTTTTTTCCTGGATGCCCTGACGTATGGGACGCCGCCGCATGGCGGGATCGCTCTGGGAATGGACCGCGTGGTGATGCTGCTTGCCGGGGAGAAATCCATCCGCGAGGTAATCGCTTTCCCGAAGACCACCGCGGCGCAAGATTTGATGGCTGAGGCGCCGTCTACTGTTGACGCCGCTCAGTTGAAGGAGCTTGGTATTTCAATCAAGAACGAGTGAATTGTGATTGACAGAGAATGAGCCGCATTCGCATATTGCCGGAAGCAGTTGCCAATCAAATCGCCGCGGGCGAAGTGGTGGAGAGGCCCGCGTCGGTCGTCAAGGAACTGCTGGAGAACGCTCTCGATGCCGGGGCGCGAAGCATCCGCATTGAAGTGGAAGCGGGCGGCAAGCGGCTCATTCGCGTAATTGACGACGGAACGGGCATGGCGCATGACGACGCGCTCCTGGCATTTGAGCGCCACGCCACGAGCAAGCTGCGCACCGCGGACGATCTGCTGAGCATCGCCACACTCGGGTTCCGCGGCGAAGCGTTGCCGACCATCGCAGCCGTTTCGCGCCTGGTGCTTGAAACTCGGACCGCGGAAGAGGAGCAGGGAACGCGTATCGAATTCGGCGCGGGAAAACTTTTCGCCGTGAAACCCGCGGGAGTCCCTGTGGGCACGTCGGTGAGCGTCGCGGACCTGTTCTATTCCGTGCCGGCGCGGCGAAAGTTCCTGAAGTCGGAGACCACCGAACTGGGCCATATCGCGTCGCTCGCCACGCATTATGCGCTGGCGCATCCCGACCGCCAATTCGTCTTGAAAACGCCGACACAGGAAATTCTGAAT
>JBGOTC010000237.1:0-5016 GCA_041476305.1 Terriglobia bacterium | reverse complement strand
CGTCCGTCTCCGCGTGCGCCTGAATATTTCCCTTCAGGTCCGCGAGGCGGATCCACTTCGATTCAAATTCACCCGCCGGGCCCAGCAGCGCGATCTCCACATCGCTCGGACGGTTCTTCCGGAACGTGTCCACGCTCAGCAGCATCAGGTCGGCGTAAAACTGCTTCAGCCGCCGCCACACGATGCCCAGCCGCCCCAGCGCCTGGTCGCGCGCCATGGCGTAGCCCGCGGCGGTCTTGTTTCCCTGCTGCGCTCCGCCGAACACCGCGGGAAAAAGTCCGGTGAGAAATTGCGAGATGGGCCCCGCGAGGTCCTGCTGGTGCTGCAACATTTCCGGAGGCACCTGCGCGGCCGCGGGCTGAAAGAAACTCGCGGCCAGCGGCTGACCCGGACGCGCGCGCGCCGGATAATGCGCGGCGGGTTCGGCGGTCTGCGAAGCGAGCGCGTCGAAATCCAGCACCTGCGGATCGGCGTAAATCGGCGGGATGCCGAACTCGTAAGTCTCCGCCTGAATGTTGGAGAGCGTGTTGTAGCGTTCCTGAATTTGGATCAGCGAATCGCCCACACTCGGCCGGTTCTGCCCGTCACCGGGAAGCGCGTGCATCACGCGCCAGTGATCGTCCAGCGTTTCGTTCCGCGCCTCGCAATAAGTTTCTCCCGCGAACGCGACGTACGCGCCCTCGGGAAAGAGCGCCAGCAGTTCCGCGCGCACTTCTTTGTCCTCGATGGCGTAGAACGCCCACGGACGGATCCACGTGCGCGTGAAAGTAATCAGGTTCTGCAGCGCGTCACCGGGATTGGTGGAGGCCACTCCCTGCGCCACGGCCACGCGCGACGCGCGCGCGTAAACGTCTTCCGCCTCGATGGGCCCGCCCTGCTGTATTTTTTCCGCGGCGTGCGGATACGCGGCGCGCAATTTCGCGGAGTGAACTTCCTGCTGCCATTGCAGGTACGGGAACTCGTGCATCTCGTTTGCCCATACCGGCGTATTCAGCTCCAGCCCGCCCAGAATGGTGATCACTTCCTGGCCGTTCGGCACGCGGCGCGTTCCCCCCACGCGCGGGACGGTGACGATTTCCGCGGCGCGGAAATCAGCGGCGGTGAGTTGCGCTCCGCATTGCGCGCAAATTGTTCCCGCGAGGAAATTCGGCGCAGGGTTGCGATTTTCACCGCCGTTGTAGCTCAGGTCCCCCCGATGGTTTTCATCGGAGGACCTGAGGGTTTTATTCTGCGGAGGAAAGGCCTCAGGTCTGCCGTCCGCTGCGGCGGACGCCGAGACCTGAGCTACACGACCCGCGGACGCCGAGACCTGAGCTACAGAACCGTTACCCGGTTTCGGGGAACCCGCGCTAAAAATGTCGCGACCCGCCGGACTTTCCTCCCCGCATTTCGGGCAAACGTAGGCGTCCTCGCCCAGCTTCACCTGCGCCTCTTCCACAATATCTTCGCTGTGCCAGCCGAAGCGCTGCGCGTCGGAAACGTAGCGCACGTAGCCGCCGATTTTCCCGTCGGTCCACAAATAATATCCAACGCCGGTGAGCAGCTGCTGCACCTTGTTATTTTCTTCCACCAGTTCGGCGACGTCGCTCGCCGCGCGCGCCGCGGCCACATCCATTTCGCTTTGCGCCGACTGCGGATAAAAACGCGTGGTCGGCGTATCCTGGCTGATCAGCGCGACGAAACTCAAGCCGAACGCCTGGTACAAATTCGTCACGAACTGGTAGCGCGGCATTTCCTCGAGAGCCTTGTCGCCACCGCCCTGCTGGTCAAACGGCAGGTGCCAGCTCATGTCATTCGGATTCCACCACGCGTATTGCAGGCCCTGCCAGAATAGCCGCGCCTGCTTGATGCGCCGGATCTCGTGACGCCGCGCGACAATTCCCTCGCTGCGGAATTGCAGCATCAGGTCGCGCAGAGCCGCCACAATGTGCGGCTTCGCCTCCGCAAGCTTTTCAAAGTTGGTGCCGAGAGCGTTTTTGTCGATCCCGCCAGGCGCCCCGGGCTCCACGGACGCGTTGGAGCATTGCGACTCTGGCGCCGCTTCGCTCTCCACGATTGCTCCAGGGACAGCTGCCGTTTCCATTGTGTTTTTCGTGGGCATGATTTCCCTTTGTTGAGTTCCTACGATTTGTAGCCTGCCTGCCCCGGTTCGCAGGGGCGGGGCCTCTCCGCCGCGATCCTCGATCCCTAAATTGCCAACGGTGCGTTTTCCGGATTCCGAAGACCAACGATGCGTTCGCGACGTGCGGGTAATTCCGACGAGGTGCCCCAGCCCTGCGCCCCGGGCTGGGCTACACGGACAGCCCCTGCGGCTTCGCGATCGAATCGCGATGCGCCGCGCCGTTACCCTTACTCTGCCCCGCCGCGAATTCGCGGTCCGCGGCGATCTGCGGCCACGACCGCCGCCGCACCGACGCCACCATGGGTCCCGTCGCGCGATCCGGATCCAGCGGAGGGATCCCCGCCGTCCCCAGCAGAGAGTTCAGCAGCGCGCGGTTTTCCGCGCGCAATCGCGACGCCTCTTCTTCCAGCCCGCGGACATACCGCCCGCGCAACGCTGCCGCGAGACGCGCCAGAAAATCATGCAACGATTTCATTTGATGTCCCTGAATTGGTTTTTCGGCTTTTGTTCGTTTATCCTACTTCGTCATCCTGAGGAGTCCGCCCTGGCGGACGACGAAGGATATCCCGTCCCGATGAATGGTTTCGGGACGGGGAATTTCGGATCGGTTGTTTGCTGAAATGAAATCAATTCCTGGCCCCACAGAGCGTGGCCAGATATCCTTCGCCCTCCACTCTGTGGAAAGCAGGCTCAGGATGACGGGCCCACCAAGAACATCTGGGACAAACCCAATCTCCCGCCGCGCCGCCTTCTGGGCCACCGCCATCCATCTTCTTGCCGCCGCGCTGATTGTCGTTCCGCTCATCTTCACGCGAGGCACGGATTTTTTTCAGATGCCCCTCGCGGCGCAAATCTCCATCGGACTCGGCGCTCTGCTGATGGCTCCCGGCGCGCTCCTGTTTCTTTTGCTCTTCGTGTTGCTGGGGACTTTCTACGTCCCCGACAATGTTTTTCTGGTCTCTCTGGGCCTCGCGGGATTCTTCTACGCAAACTGGACTCTCTACTTTCGCGTGATGCGAAAAATATTTCGTGCTCGCGCCCAAGCAATGGCACGGTAGCTCCCCGCGGCCGGCTCTTCAGCAATCAACGGCGCGCAATTCATTCCCCGTTCACAGCGTTTTCACACCAGGTTCGTGGCAGCGGCGTTAATGTTAGCCAGGAAACAGAACGTCCCTGCCCGGTTGCCGCTGCCGCTCGCTCGAAAGACAATCGCGCCAGTCGTCAGGTCGGGGGCCATCTGAATTGTTTCAATTGAGAACGATATCGCGACACATCCGCGCCATAATGCGAACCGGCGCGCTGATCCTACCGCTCGTGCTGCTCCTCAACGGTTCTACTCGCGCGGCAAACGTCGAAGTCGCCGGCAGCCTGGAGGATACTTCCTGGTCCTTGGCTTTTATCCTCGCCTTTGTTTTTGCGGGCGTGGTCATCTATGCCCAGGCCGGCAGGCATCGCCGCCGCAGCTCGGGCCTCAAACGTGCCACCGGCGTGGCGCGGCTGTGGAGTTAGGCTTCCTTCGCGCTTCCCCTTCCAGCTTTTTCAGCCAGATGGCGCGGCTCGTGGGATCCACGGCGGTAATCTTCTCCGCGATGCGCGCAGCCATGGGCGCGCGTCCCGGCTCCAGCCGCGATTTGATTCCATAACGCGCCGCGTCGGCCACGTCATCGCCTTCACATTTCAAAACATCTTCCAGGTCGCGCTCGTCGCGCGTCAGCGTGGGCAGCGAGTCAATCAATTGCGCACAGTCCGTGGTGATGAGCCACAGGTTCTGTTGCAGCATCTCGTACATCAGCATCCATCCGCCCACGCGCTCGTTATCCGCGTTGTCGGGGCCCGGCAGGCCTTCCATGGTCAGGCCGCGCTCGAGTTGCGCCGCGATGGTCTCTTCCGAGGTGCGCCTCGCAAACGCGTCCGGCGAAAGATAAATGGATTGGATGCGCTCGCCCGCGCTGCGCTCCGCGATGGCCGCCGCCAACATGCGCGGCGACAAATGGTTCTGCACAAATTCGCGGTAGGTGATCACCGTTCCATCCGGCGCCGCGGCGTGCCACAGCACCGCGCTCGGATGCTCGAATCCCCAGTCGATGGAGATCCAGCGCGGCCACCAGGGTTCAAGATTCACCTCCCCACAATCAGCGCTCTGATCTTCAGGGATGGTTTCCGCCCGCCCCGGCGGGCGATGGCCACCGGGGTGCGAATTGGTGCAGCCCCGTGGCCCTAAAACAACAACATGCCGCTTGCGATCGAAAATATCGAAGTACTGCCCCGCAAAAACATTCCAATCGCCATCCAGGAACGCCCGCCGCAGATGGGAAGGCAACGCGTCCAGCGTGCGCCGGTACTCGCGGTCATCGGCGTAAATCGGATTGTCGGCAACCGTCGCGCGGATGAATGCGTAGTCCCGCGCATCGTATTGCGCCGCCGATTCCATTCCCGCCGGCGCGCGGCGATCCACCCACAGCGCTTTCACCCATGCGTGCCCGATGTTGCCGGGGTTCGTGGCACCCGCCATGTTCGGGAAAGTTCCCGGCACCGGGCAACGGTTGCGGCTGGTCAGGAATTGCCACTGCTTCAACGTGAAGTGCGTCAGCTCGTCGAGCCCGATGAAAAGATATTCCGCGCCCTGATATTGAAAAACGTCGCTTTCATTTTGGCAATGCCCGAAGCGCGTAGTAGAGCCGTTGATCCATGTGACGACGTGCTTCGATTCGTTGTACGAAGTGTAGAGGTCGCGCGGAACGTCGCGGCGAAAATACGCGACGAGCGACGATTCCAGCTCCGAAAATGTCCGCCGCAAAAGCAGAGTGTCCACGCGGCTGAACTCGTTTGCCTGGCGGATGGCCTCCCACAACAGCGCTTTCGATTTGCCCGGGCCCGCGGCGCCGCCAAACAGG
>JBGOTC010000236.1:0-5018 GCA_041476305.1 Terriglobia bacterium | reverse complement strand
TTCATCACGCCCACGCCCCCAATCAGAAGCCCGATGGAACTGACGGAAACAATCAACCCCGCGATGGAACTGATGATCTGGCGAAACTGTTCCGCGACCTGTTGCGAGCTGGACATTCCAAAATTGTCATCTTTGTCGTAGGGAACATTCCGGCGGCGGCGCAACACGCCGCGAATTTCATCTTCAGCGGTATCCACCATTCCGGGGTAGGCCGCCGCGGTCACCAGGCCTTCGTCATCCTGAGGATTGTGTTTTTGATAAGCGCGAAAAGGAACCCACACATCCACGTCGGATTGTCCCCCGGCGACGATGCCGCCTTTGCGTTTATCGATTACGCCGATGACGGTGTAGAGCGATCCCCGGACCAGGATCTGCTTGTCGAGCGGGTCTTCCTCAATAAACAGGGCATTGGCGACGTCGAAGCCGATGACCGCGACATCGCTTCGATGCAGGTTTTCCGCTTCCGTGAAATAACGCCCCTTGCTGAGCCGCAGAGAATAAACGTCCGGGGCGGAAGGAAGGGTGCCGCGGTAACGGACGCCATTGATTTCATGGCCCGCATAGCGGGCTGAGGCGGAGGGTGGAAATGGAGGAGTGAAGCGCGCCAGGACTTGCGCATCCACATTGCGCACGTGAGGGCATTCCGCCTTGATGGCCAGTGCGTCATCCAGGTTCAGCGACTTGCGGTTCAACTCCTCGGGTGTAAGCGCGGTGGTGCGGATGCCGGGTTGAAACTTGAAGATGAAAATTGTGTCCGCGCCAAATTCGCTCAGGTAGTCGCGGATGGAAGCGTCCAGCCCCACAAGCACGGAGGAAACGGTAATGAGCGCGGTGACGCCAATGACCACGCCCAGGACGGTCAGAAACGAACGCGATTTGTTCTCGCGGAGGTTGTCGAAGGCCATCCGCGCATTTTCACCGACCGCCATCCGCATGTGTGCTTCCTCTCCCTAGATCTCGTGGCGCAGGGCTTCGATGGGGTTCAGGCGCGAGGCTTTGCGAGCCGGATAAATCCCAAAGAAAAGCCCCACGGCGGTCGAAAGCCCCAGCGCCATCACCACGGAATAAACCGGGATGAACATGGGCACCGAAGTCGTGGATTGAACAAGGTTGGCCAGCGCCCAGGCGAGTGTGACTCCCAGCGCGCCCCCCACTCCCGCGAGCACGGAGGACTCCACCAGAAACTGGAGTTGGATGTCTCCCCGAGTGGCGCCAACCGACTTGCGCATGCCGATTTCGCGGGTGCGTTCCGTCACGCTGGCCAGCATCACGTTCATGATGACCACCCCGCCGATGAGCAGGAAGACGGATACGATTCCCACCATAGCCGAGGCGATGGAACCCGTGAGGCTGCGGAACAATTCGAGAAGTGAATCCGAAGCCAGTACGGCGAATGTATCCTCTTCTTTCTGCTTCAGGTGGCGCCTTGCGCGCATCAGCAGCCGCGCTTCGTCCTGTGTGCGTTCCAACCAATCCGCGCCGCGGGCTTCAATGATGATGCTCAGGCTCGACCGGCTGCCGTAAATCGTCATGAAAGTTTGAATGGGGATATAGATGTAAGCATCCTGCGATTGTCCGAGCGCGGTTCCCAGCGGCTTTCCGACTCCGACGACAGTGAATGGCCGGCCATCCACCGCAATGGTGCGTCCGAGAGGATCGAGCCCCGGGAAAAGCTTCTCGGCCACATCGGGGCCGATCATCCCCACGGGATAGTGATAATCATTGTCGCTGTCAATGATGTACCGCCCGACGGCCGGCTCCACAAGAGCCATCTCACCCATGTTGGGGGTGACGCCGCGAATGGGGATCTGGTCGAGAGAAATGTTTCCCGAGCTGATGCGGCCGCCACCGCCGGACTGAACGCCGACGCGGAGTGGCAACTTCAAATTGTCCCGCAAATATTCGTAATCTTCCCAGGTGATGATCTTGTTCCTGCGCGCGGCTTGAATAAACTGCTGGAGATTCGTGATGAGAGGAAAGCGCGTGACCTGAAAGACATTTGTGCCCAGAGTGGCCACGCGTTCGGCAATGTAGCGGTCGGTGCCGTTAATGAGGGCGATGACCACGATGAGCGTGGCGACAGAAAGAATGATCCCCAGCAGCGTCAGAAATGACCGCATCTTGTGCTCGCGCAGGGTTTGCAGCGCGATCCCGCTGGCCTCGCGCAAGTGAGAGATGTGTTTCAAGGCAATGTCGGAGGGCAGATTATACCCTCATTGGATACTACGCCTGCCGAGAGCAAAGGTTTCAGCGGGATGCGATACGTTCTAAAACGTGGCTGTGGAGTGTATACTCCCCAATCTCCGAATCATTCAGGAGGCGTTCCCCGATGGTTCTTTCCGTCTGTATCGTCACCCACAACGAAGAAGCCAACATTGGCCGCACCCTCGAAAGTGTAAGAGGTCTGGCTGACGAAATCATCGTGGTGGATTCGCATAGCACCGATCGGACGGTGGCCATCGCCCAATCGCTGGGAGCAAAGGTGTTTGTGGAGGACTGGAAAGGGTTCGCGCGCCAGAAAAACTCCGCCAATGCCAGGGCGCAAGGCGCCTGGATACTCTCTCTGGACGCGGACGAGGAAGTCAGCCCTGAACTCGCCGCGAGCATTCGCGAATTGTTGAAGTCCGGGCAGCCCGCGCCGCAGTTCGATGGTTACTTCATGCCGCGCAGGAATATTTATTTCGGCCGCTGGATCAAGCGCGGCGGCTACTACCCCGATCCAAAGTTGCGCCTGGTGAAGCGGGAGCTGGCGAATTTTGAGCTACGCCTCGTTCACGAGGACATCAAGCTCCCCGGCAAGATGGGCCGCCTTCGCGGAGACCTGCTGCACCATGCCTACGTGGACCTCGACGGGTTTATCGAGCACCAGAACCGCTATTCAACGCTGAGCGCCCAAATGGTTTTGGAGAAGCGGCAGGTGGGTTTCAGCGTAATCAATATTGTGTTCCGGCCGATGGTCAGGTTTTTCTACAACTACATCGTTCGCGGCGGATTCCTGGATGGCCCCGAAGGGCTCTTGGTCCATCTCTACCACGGGGCTTATGTAAGCTGGAAATACGCCAAAGCGTGGGAACTCTCGAAGAAAGCGCGCGGCCGCTAACGCTTCAACATCCGCTTGACTCGCGCTGAAAGCGCGTGCCTCCACATCGATACACGCTTGCTCCTGTTCCCGAGCACCCAATTGAACTGCACCACGCGCCGCTCGCCCACGAAAGGCAAGTGTCCGTGCCAGGAGTTGTCGGAGCGCAGGAAAGCCACAAGAGCACCCTCGGAAGGCGGAACTTCTGCGGCCACATCTTCAATGTTTTTTTCGGAGCGCAATAGCCGCAAGCGTCCTCCGGGCGCGTCCCAGGTGGAATTCATATAGATCAGGATGGAGATAATCTTGCTCGTCGAATCATTGTGGATCTTCCCATCGCCCGGCCCGCAGCGCCCGCGTACCGTGAGAGTTGTGGCGCGGTTTCTCAGATCCACATGGAATTTTTCCTTGAAGGCTTCGCGAAATTCTTCCGATTCCAGCGCGTCCACCATTTCCTGGAAGCCCGGACCGAATTTGAGCACGCTGAGCGGGAAACTTCCGGCGTGTTCGATGGCGGGATAATCGGCGTTAATTCTCCGTAGCGCCTCGGGAAGCACGAATCCGGGCACAATGACGTAGTCGAATGGATCGCGGCACAATGGTGTCCCCCGGAAAGATTCCAGGGCGAATACGTCCATGGACCGACTCCGCTAGGATTTCTTGTATTTGGCCCGGGGCCGTCGACCACCCTGGTCGGGAAAAAACGCGGGACAACACGTGGGCCCACCTTAGCAGAGGCTTTTGAATTGAGTCAACGTGGCATTTGCCGCGAACGAATCTCATGCTTACGAATTTGCGAACAGATGCGGCCGGATGTATTGTGAGCAGTCGCCACCGGCTTGATGTTTTGTGTTGTTAAGTGTCACTGGCCGGCTCTAACGAAACAGCGCCATGGAAAAAATCCTCGTCATCCGGCTTACCTCCATGGGGGACCTTGTCCACACCCTCCCCGCCGTCGTGGCCCTGCGCGAGGCTTATCCCGCTGCGCAGATTGACTGGGTAGTGGATCGCAAGTGGATGCCCGTGCTAGTCGGGACTCCCGTGGTCGATCGGCTCATTCCCTTTGATCACCGGCCGGTCGGCAGGTTGCTGGCAAGCCTCCGCGAAGTGCGAGCGGGCGCGTACGACATGGCCATCGATTTCCAGGGGCTCTACAAGTCGGCCGTGGTCGCGTGGCGCTCCGGGGCAAAGCGCAGAGTCGGTTACTCCTTTTCCGCGGCGCGCGAGCCCCTGGCCGTGCTGCTCTACACGGATCGTACAGCTCCACCGGAACTTCATGCCGTAGACCGCGGCATCTCTCTCGCCGTGCACGCGGGCGCGCACCGTCCCAAGACTCCACAATTCCCCCTGCGTGTTCCCGCGCCCGCGGTCCGTTCCGTGAATGAACGATTGATTGCCGATGGCGTTGGCGACTACGTCGTCGTGAACCCGGGAACCAGTGTCGGGTTCAAGCGCTGGCCTGCGGAGCGATATGGTGAGTTGTGCCGCGAACTTCACCAGCGCCATGGATGGCGGACAATTGTCGTTACAGGTCCGCGTGAAGCCGATCTCGCTGAAACCATCTTGCGGACATCTGCTCCCGCCGCGCCAGTTGTGATGGACACCACACTCCCAGAGCTGATGGCGCTTCTGGCATCGGCACGAGCAATGATCGCCGCGGACACCGGCCCGCTGCATCTGGCCGCGGCCCTGGGCACGCCCTGTGTTGGAATCTTCGGGCCCACGGATCCCGCGCGCAACGGCCCTTACACGCAGAACTCCGTCGTCGTCCGCAACGCGCTTCCCGGAGAAACCAGTTACAGCCGCCGCTCGGCCTATTCGCCCGCGATTTTGCGGGTTACTGTCGCCGATGTAGTGACGGCCGTGGAGAACTTGCGCAAACGAAATGAATAGTCATCGGGTGGAAAGCATGCGAATCCCGGTGAATCGAAGCTCGATA
>JBGOTC010000235.1:0-5039 GCA_041476305.1 Terriglobia bacterium | reverse complement strand
CGCGCCGACGATTCCGCCGTGGCAGGCGATTCGCGCTATTCCGTCTCTCTCGCCGAGGCTTTGGTCCGCGTCGCCCGACTGGGCATCCCCGGTCAACTCGCGCCGCTCTGCACCTCTCTCGTTCCCGCGAATCAGGATCTCTCCGCGCGCGTAGAACGCCTTCTGCATTCCCCCTTGTCGCGGTTGGAGCCTCGCCCGGGCCGCTACCCTCGCGTGCTCGTGGCCTCGTTTGGTCTTGTGACGACGACTCTCCTGGCCACGCTATTGTTGCGTCCCCCCACCCTCCACTTTGTCCATGAAGTCCTCGAAAAGCTCACTCATTAGATCCGCCTTCAGCCCGCCGCACGCTCCCCGATCTCGCCTGTTTGCTTCGCTCCTTGTGTATACTGGTTCGTCCACAGGCCATGCTTCCGTTTATCCACATCGGGCGTTTTGATCTTCCCACTTACGGCATCTGCGTCGCCGTTGCTTTGCTTGTTTCCGTGTACGTTGTCGCCGCCGACTTGCGCCGCCGCGGCATCGAAGCCGACGCCAACGTCATTGTCGGCTTTGCCGGCCTCGCCGGCCTCGTCGGTTCGCGTATCTACGCCGCCCTGGAATCTCCCTCCCAGCTTTTCGCCAGCCCCTGGCAGGTCCTCTTCAGCAGGACAGGATTCACCTGGATGGGAGCGTTCCTCGCGGGGCTGGTCACACTCACCCTCATCGGCCGTCACTACAAGATTTCCCCATTGCGCATGCTCGATGTCGCCACCCCCGCCGCTGCGCTCGGATACGGCATCGGACGCATCGGATGTCTTATCTCCGGCGACGGCGATTACGGCATCCCTACCTCCTTGCCCTGGGGTATGAGCTTCCCCAATGGCATCGTGCCCACCACCGACCGCGTCCATCCCACGCCCATCTACGAATTCCTCGCCGCCCTCCTCATTTTCTGGCTGCTCTGGCGGATGGATGTCCACCGCACCCGGGGCCGGGTATTCGCCGCCTACCTATTGCTGACCGGGATCGCGCGTTTCCTCGTCGAGTTTATCCGCCTGAATCCCCCGGTCCTCCTCGGATTGACCAACGCCCAGATCGCCAGCCTTGTGGGAATGGCCGTCGGCGCCTACTTCTGGTTCCGCCCCCGGCGCGCCGCCGGACATCGCCACCGGCACGCCTGACGCGGCCTGAGGGCCCTTCCGGGCCGCTCGCAGCCCTCCCAAGTCCTTCCTTGACGTCGCCCCCCATTTCGCATAGCCTGCACGCAACACAGACCCTTTCCTTTCAATTCTGTCTAGGTTTGCGTGGGGTCGTGCCAACTCGAATGGAGGCTATCTGATGCAGCGACCTGGTGGTGTGACCGTTATCGCCGTGATCGATTTCATTGCGGCCGGGCTTTGTGTGATTGGCGCATTGCTGTTCTTCGCAGGCGGATCCTTCCTGACTTCCATGTTTAGCGCCGCGGGGGCGGAGGGCGCGGGTATCCTCGGCGGGGCCGTCGCGGTGGTGGGCGTCGTTATACTCCTTGTCGGCGTATTGGCGGCGGCAATCGGCTATGGCCTGCTCAAGCTCATGAACTGGGCGCGCATCCTGGCCATCATTTTCGCCGCAATCGGCGCACTCCAGATTATCCGCACACTCGTGACCTTGGGCAGCATGATGTCCGTGGGCCAAATTGTCTGGCAGATTGTCTTCCTGGCATACGACGCTTGGGTCATCTGGTACTTGCTGCAAGGCAAAGTGGGCCAGGCCTTTACTCAGAAGGCTGCCTAGTCGGTTCAATTCAGTCCCAAAGAAATTGCGGCGGCCCTCCGAAGGGAGGCCCGCCGCTTTTGTTTTTCGATCAGCGCGCTTGCTTCATGGCGTCGGCGCTCCCGCCCCCTTGAACACCTTTCCATCCTTCATCACGAAGTTCACCTTCCGCAGCGTTTGAATGTTTTCCAGTGGGTTCTCCGGCGTCGCGATAATGTCCGCCGCCAGCCCCACCCGCAGCGCGCCGCGCCTCCGGTCCACCCCCAGCAATCGCGCCGCATTGATGGTCATGGCCCGCAGGATCTCGAGCGGGGGCACGCCAGCCTCCACCCAACTGTCGATGTAGGAAACCGCCAGCGTCCCGCGCGTCTCGCCCGGAACCATGAACTCCACATCCGTTCCGAACACCAGCGTCACGCCCACCTTGTAAGCCCTTTTCAGTCGGTCCACGAAAATCGAATGCACTCCCGGCGCCCGATTTCTTGTGCCGCCTGCGTGGTGAACTCCGTCCCCACCAGCGCCACATTATTCTTTTTCGCCAGCTCCAAATCCTCATCCGTCATGCGGAACCCGTGTTCGATGGACGCCACACCCGCTTCCGCCGCGTTGTGCGCTCCCTGATGCGTCCAGCAATGCGCCGCCACTTTCAATCCCGCGAGCGCCGCCTCATGGATGATGAACTTGATGTCCTCCACGGAATAAATGTACGGCTGGTCGTCCACCACAATCTTGATCACCGACGCGCCGAAATGGATGTTCTCCCGGATGGCCTTCAACAGCTCATCTCGCGTATCCGCCATCCAGTATTCCGGAGTTCCCAGTTCGCGTTTCTCCGGTTGAAGTTGGAATTGCCCCCCATAGGGCGCGATAATCCGCCCCGCCGTGATCATCGTCGGGCCAGGGACCAGGTGAAGCTCAATCGCGTCGCGGAGCGCGGAATCCGCATAGTTGCCGCTGTTGCCGACGTCGCGGACCGTCGTGAATCCCGAGGCCAGCATGTCCCGCGCATTCGCCACCCCTTCAATCGCCCGGAATGGCGTGGAGTCCAAAAGCGTTGTGAAATAGTAGTTGTGGGCGTCCCGCTCGCGCAGCACTTGCATGCACAGGTGTGTGTGCGCGTCGAACAATCCCGGCATCACAGTAGAGTTGGAAAGGTCGATCACCTGCGCGTCCTTGGGGATCGCCACGCTCGCGCCAATCTCTTTAATCAACCCTCTTTCGACCAGGATCACCTGGTTGGTCGAAACCTTTCCGCTCTCCGGGTCCACCACTCGCCCGGCCTTGATCGCCGTCACCGTGGATTGTGCCCACGCCGCGCCCCCGACAACCACGAATGCAATCACCATTGCCGTCAGTTGCAAAAACCGTCTCATGGGTCTCTCCTGCATCATGAATTTGTAATTCACTACTGCTGCCCGCCAGCGCGCGCCATCATACCACCCGCCCTTGCCCCACACGTCTCGTCGCCGCGTTGCAACACCCTCCATGCAGTGCTAATCTCGCCCCGCTTTTCTGTGGAGCGCATCATGAAACGACTCCTCTTCGCCCTTACTCTGCTGATTGCTTTCTGTCTGTTCCCCCCGCCCGCCACCGCTGCGCCCGGTGACGTCAAGGCCCTCCGCTTTGGCAGGCTCGTGGATGGCAAGGGCAAAGTTTGGACCGACGCCATTGTTCTCGTTCGCGGCGACCGCATCACCTACATTGGCACCGACGCCGCGCAAATTCCCCCCGACGCCGAGGTCATTGACCTTCGCCGCTTCACCGCCATCCCCGGGCTCATCGATGTCCACACGCACATGACCTATTTCTGGGATCAGGCGCCCGGGAGTCGCCCCTGGGCGCAGCAGGGCTCCGGACGCCCGCCCGCGGTCACCGTTTTTCTCGCCCAGGAAAATGCGCGCAAAACTCTTGAGACTGGAGTCACCTCCGTCCGCGACCTCGGTTCCTCCGATTACAACGACATCGCCATGCGTACCCTCATCACCCGCGGCGCCATCCCTGGCCCGCGTATGTTTGTTTCCGGCTATGGATTGAGCGTCACGCGCGCGCCCCTGCGCCCCGGGTTCACTTCTCCCACTGGCGGCACCGCCGACGGCGTCGCGGAGGTCATGCGCGTTGTCCGCCAGCAAATCGCCGCGGGCGCCGATGTCATCAAGATGTACGGATCGACCGGCAGCGATCAGGATGTGTCAGGGTTTGAGACATTCACGCCCGAGGAAATGAAGGCCGCCGTCGAGGTCGCTCACCAGTACGGCAAGCGCATCGCCGTCCACAGTTATGGCCCCGACGGCGCCCGCGCTGCGGTCGCCGCGGGTGCCGACTCCATCGAGCACGCCACCGACATGGACGACACAACTCTCGATGCCATGGCGCGGCGCGGCACCTTTTCTGTGCCGACCATCGACCACAACCGCTACTACGTCGAAAACCGGGAACAATTCGGCTACGGCCCCGATGTGGCCGATCGCCTGAATGACTATATTCGCCGCAATCTTGAAACCGCTCGCCGCGCGCATCAACATGGCGTGCGCTTCGCCATGGGGAGCGACGCCGTCTTCACCATGTTCGGGCAGAACACGCGCGAATTGGGATGGTTCGTGAAAGCCGGGCTCACACCCGCGGAGGCGCTCGCCACAGCCACGGTAAACGCCGCGGAACTCCTGGGAATGAAGGATTCGCTTGGCGCCCTTGCGCCGGGATACTTCGCCGACATCGTTGCCGTCGAAGGCGATCCCCTCGCCGACATCAGCGTGGTGATTCAGGGAGTCCGCTGGGTGATGAAAGCCGGCCGCGTCGTGGTTGACAGGACCGCTCCCGCCCGCCAGAAGTAATCGCCTTACAACATCTGCCTCAACACATACGGCAAAATCCCGCCGTGCAGGAAATACGAAATTTCTTCCGGCGTATCCACCCGCGCGATCGCGTCAAACGCTTTTTCGCGCCCTGCCGCATCTTTCACTCTGACTTTCACGATCGTTCGCGGCTTCAACGCGCTAAATCCTTCCATTGCATACTCCTCGTGCCCGGTCAGCCCCAGCGATTCCCGCGTCTGCCCCGGCTGAAACTCCAGCGGCAGCACTCCCATCCCCACCAAATTGCTGCGGTGAATACGCTCGTAGGTTTCCGCGATCACCGCCTTGACCCCCAGCATCATGGTCCCTTTGGCCGCCCAATCGCGGGACGATCCGGAACCGTATTCTCTCCCGGCCAACACAATCAGCGGCGTTTTTGCTTTTTGATAGGCCACAGACGCCTCGTAAATGGAAGTCATTTTGCCTTCCGGAAATTTTTTCGTGACGCCGCCTTCG
>JBGOTC010000234.1:0-5051 GCA_041476305.1 Terriglobia bacterium | reverse complement strand
TTCTTCGGTGTCAGACCTCCTGCCAGAACAATGCGCGCGGAACGGCCGGCCTGCCGCGCCAATTTCCAATCCATGATGGCCCCTGCTCCGCCGTGAAAGCCGCGGCGGAATCCTTCGAGCAAGATGGCATCGGCGCGGTGATAGAGGCGCAGCGAACTGAGCTTAAAACCTTTCTTCACGGCGAGGGCCTTCACGACCTGGCCATGCCTGGAAAGTTTTGCGAGATCGCCGGGGGGCTCGCTGCCATGAAGCTGCACACCGGTCAGGTGCAGTGAACGCGCGAGCGCGGCCACGGCGGAGGGCGCCCAATCCACGAAAACCCCGATACGCTCCACGTACGGCGGCATCTTGCGGATGATTTCCCAGGCTTCGGACGGGGAAACGCAGCGCGGGCTGGGCGGATAAAAATTGAAACCGAGCGCGTGCGCTCCGGCATCCACGCAGAGCTTCGCGTCCGCCCAGCTTGTGATTCCGCAGATTTTTACGCGCACCATAATTCATGTTCCTGACAAGAGAAGTCTTGAAAGCCCCGCGCTGGGGTCGGGCTGCGTCATCAGATGCTCGCCGATCAAAAACGCGTCAAACCCGGCGGCGCGGAGAAGGCCGACCTGATCCGCGTCACGAATGCCCGACTCGCAAACCGCGATGGCGCGTTCGGGGATGGCTTCGATCAATTCAAATGATGTTTCCAGGCGCACTTCCAGTGTGCGCAAGTCGCGGTTGTTCACGCCGATGATGCGCGCTCCGGCGGCGAGAGCGCGGTCAAGTTCCTCGCGCGTGTGGACTTCGATGAGCGGCTCCATGCCGAGTTCGCGGCCGAGAGCCAGAAGCCCGACGAGGGCGGCGTCAGTCAGCGCGGCCACTATCAGGAGGAATGAATCCGCATCGCAAGCGCGCGACTCCCACACTTGCCAGGGGTCCACGATAAAATCCTTGCGCAAAACAGGAATCTCAACGGCCTTGTGCGCTTCGCGGAGGTCTTTCACTGCACCCTGGAAGAATTCTTCTTCGGTAAGGACACTGAGCGCGGCCGCGCCCGCTGTCTCAAATGATTTGGCAAGCTCAACGGGGCGGAAATCTTCGCGAAGAAGACCGCGCGAAGGGGATGCTTTCTTTAGCTCGGCGATGACATTCACGCCCGGGCGGACGAGCGCGGCGGAAAAATCGCGAACCGGCGCAGATTTTTTCACCGCCATTTTCAACACCGCCTCGGGAAGGACGCGCTGGCGGTGTGCGACCGAGGCGCGGCGCGCTTCAACGATGCGATCCAACACTGAGCCGGACTTGGCCTGCGCCGCCATGCGAATTCCTTTTCGAGGAATGAGCTGGAAAGATGAAATTGCAATGCTAGCCGCCGCTATCTGGGAAGTCAATTTTGTGGCTGCGGACGGGAGGGCTCTGGGAGAGGCATTTTGGCTGTGTCCGTTTTTGCGACGGGCATTCCCACAAGCGGCCAACGGGAGGGGCAAATCGGCCGGCGAAGATCAGCTATCCGTTGTATAATCAGCAGCATAGAATCAATCTAGCTAGGCCCGGCAGTTGCGTATTACACCCTAGGAAATCCAATCGAAGGACTATCTCTCCATGGATATCGCAAGGCCAGATCAATCGAGGAAGCGCCGGATCAAGCGCATCATTATCGGCATCGTTGTCGTTGTGGTGCTGGGCGGGGTCACTTGGGGATTTTCGCGGCTGAAGCCGGCGGCTCCCACCATGGACGGCTCGATTGCCTGGCCCAGCAGTGTGACCCGCGGCAACATGATGATCGAAGTCCGCGGACTCGGGACATTGGTCCCGGAAGACATCCGATGGATCCCCGCGCAATCCAGCGCAAGAGTGAATCGCATCCTGCTGCGGTCGGGCGCAAAAGTGGAACCCAATACGATCATTCTTGAATTGATGGATCCGCAACTTCAGAACGATGCGCTGGCCGCAGAGTTTCAGTACAAAGCGGCGCTCGCTGATTACGAGAACATGAAAGTGCAACTCGCGAGCCAGCTGATGCAGTTGAAACAATCGGAAACGGGGCTCGAGAGTCAATTCCTGCAAGACACGCTGCAGGCGGATGTGGATCGCCAACTGGCAGAGCAGGGTTTGAAGGCAAAACTCCTTGCTCAACTTTCGCGCTTGAAGGCGGACCAGGAAGAGGCGCAACTCAAGCTCGATAAGCAAAGGTTAGCGATCGCGGAAGATGCCAACAAGGCCCAACTGGCCTCCCAAGCCGCCAAAGTGGATCAGGCGCGTGGACTCTTCAACTTGAAAAAGAGCCAGCTTGAAGCCTTGCATGTTCGCGCGGGAATCAGCGGGAATGTGCAATCGGTTCCCGTGGAACAGGGCCAGCAAGTTGCCCAGGGAACAAACCTGGCGCGAGTGGCGGACCCCTCAAGACTGAAGGCCACCGTGCAAGTGCCGGAAACTTCGGCGAAGGATGTGCAGCTGCTGCAGAAGGCGACAGTGGATACGCGCAATGGAATCGTGAAGGGGCATGTGAGCCGAATTGATGCCGCGGCCGTCAATGGAACGGTAGCGGTGGATATCACGCTGGACGGGCCATTGCCCACTGGCGCGCGGCCCGACCAAAGCGTGGACGGAACGATTGAAATTCAGAACATGGTCAACGTGCTTTACATCGGGCGGCCCGTGCATGGCGAACCCAACAGCACCGTGGGCCTGTTCAAAGTGATTAACCAGGGCACGGAGGGGATCCGGGTACAGGTGAAGCTGGGCCGCGCTTCGGTAAACACGATTGAGGTGGTGGGCGGGCTACAGGAAGGCGACACGGTGATCCTCTCGGACATGTCGCAATTCGATACCATGCAAGGGGAACGAATCCAATTTTCACCGCGCGTGCAAGGAAGATGACGCTTTCGAGCACGTTCGGCCGTATGGACTGAACAGGGTGTGAAGTAACCGGCGAGCGATATCTCCTTCCGGGGAGGGGACCTGATGGGAACAATCTGGCAGGATTTTCGGTTCGCGTTGCGGGTGCTGGTCAAGAAGCCGGGGTTCACGGCGGTGGCCATCCTTTCGCTGACGCTCGGAATCGGCGCCAACTCCACGATTTTCACATTGGTCAAGGCCGTCTTCCTGCAACCCGTGCCCATCCAGGATCCATCGCGCGTCGTGGTCCTCTACTCCACACAGCAAAGCCGTGGCGGGGCCCTGCAGCAGTTTCTGCCATTGACCGTCCCGAATGCGCGCGACTACCGGGAGATGAACGACGTTTTTTCCGGGATGTCCGTGGTCATTTTCGCCGGCGGGCAACTCAAGCTGGGTGAGAAAGACGATCCGGTTTTTGTGGAGCTGGTGAACTACAACTATTTTGACGTGATGGGAGTCTCCATCACGCAGGGGCGAACTTTTGCCCCTTCAGAAGACGCAACACCCGGCGCGCGTCCCGTCGCCATCCTGAGTTATGCAAAGTGGGTGAAGGATTTCGGGTCCGATCAAAATATTCTCAGTAAAACCGTACAGATCAGCGGGCAGGAATACGCCGTCATCGGCGTGACACCCGCCGAATTTCACGATGTTGGAACCTTTGGGTCTCCGGACTTTTGGGTCCCCCTCATGATGCATGACCAATTGCTGACGGGGATCGTCAAGGAGTGGTTCAACGCGCGCGGGGCGCGCATGGCTTCCGGAGTGGCGAGGTTGAAGCCCAATGTGACCTTGCAACAGGCGCAGGCTTCGATGCACGCACTCGGGGAGCAGTTGGCAAAGACCTACCCCAACGACAATGCCGGGCGGAACAACGACCTGCTCCCCATCGATCAAACAAATATTCCTCCCGCGCAGCGGAGCACCTTTGTCCTGGCAGGCACGCTGATGATGGTCACCGTGGGTCTGGTGCTGCTGATTGCCTGCGCCAATGTTGCCAACCTATTGCTGACGCGCGCCACGCAACGAAAGCGCGAGTTGGCCATCCGCCTCTCGCTCGGAGCGTCCCGTTCGAGGCTCATCCGCCAGTTGCTGACGGAGAGTCTGCTGCTGGGATTGATTTCCGGCGGGCTGGGTATCCTGACCGCGAGCTGGGCGAAGAAACTGGTGATCTCCCTTATCCCCGGCGGATTCCCGCAAAACCTCGACACGTCAATGGACACCCGGGTTGTCTTTTTTACGATGTTGCTCGCGATTGTCGCAGCGGTGCTTTTTGGGCTCGCCCCCGCGCTGCAGGCTTCCAAGTCTTCGCAGATGGGCGCGCTCCGCGACCGCACCGATGCCCCCGGCGGAGCCACTCGCTGGTACGGTTTGCGCGGGGTCCTGGTGATGGTCCAGGTGTCCCTCTCCTTGATTGCGCTGGTCGGCGCCGGGCTCTTCATTCACAGCCTGACGAACGCTCAGCAAATGGACCCGGGGTTCGAGACCAAGCACGAACTGGTGATCGGAGTAAACCCGGGCGGCGGGGCGCTGAAGTACCCGCAGCCTCGCACCGAACAATTCTACAAAGACGTTGTGGACCGGTTGCGATCGCTCCCCATGGTGGCCAATGCCAGCCTCTCCGACACGCAACCATTCGGCGCCAACTTCCAAAGGACGACATTTCCCGAGGGCGTGGATACAGCCGATCCGCGCAACGGAAAACTGACTCCTGTGGTGGCCGTGGCTCCGGGATATTTTGAGACGGCGGGGATATCCATGCTGAGCGGACGCGGATTTGACGAGCACGACGACGCAACGTCTCAGATGGTGGCGGTGGTGAACCAGGCGTTCGTTGACCGCACCTGGCCGTCGGGAACAAATCCCATCGGCAAGCATCTGCACTTTCTCCTGCAGACCTGGGACGTGCAGATTGTCGGCCTGGTGAAGACTGTGAAATACCAGACGCTCGGCGAACCTCCCCAGCCCATCGTTTATTACCCGCTGAAGCAGCACTACTCCCCAAACGCCGTCCTCTTCGTGAGGACCAAGGGAGAGCCGAACGCGGCACTGCAGGATGTTCGCAAGACCATACAATCTCTGGAACCCACTCTACCCCTGGGAAACGTGCGGACCATCCAGGAAAGGTTGGACCAGTCGCTGACCGCGCCCAAGCTGGGCGCGGAGCTTCTGGG
>JBGOTC010000233.1:0-5107 GCA_041476305.1 Terriglobia bacterium | reverse complement strand
GGCGGCGTGGGATTCGACATCAACTGCGGCGTGCGGTTGCTTGCCAGTAACCTAGGCCGCGATGCCGTTCGAGAAAAGCTTCGTGAGTTGGTCAATCAACTTTTCCGCGATGTTCCTTCCGGCGCGGGATCGGAGGGCCCCATCCCGTGCACTCACAAGGACCTCGACGATGTTCTTGAAACCGGCGCGGGATGGATGGTCGAGCACGGCTATGGTGAAGCCGTCGACATTGAGTTTTGCGAAGAGTCAGGCGCTCTCGACGGCGCGGACCCCGGGAAAGTGTCCGACCGCGCCAAACAGAGAGGGCGCACTCAACTTGGCACGCTTGGAAGCGGCAACCACTTTCTGGAAGTCCAGTATGTTGAACAAGTGTTCGACGATGTCGCGCAAACATTCGGCCTCGCGGAAGGCCAGGTGGTCGTACTCATCCATTGCGGTTCGCGCGGATTGGGACACCAGGTCTGCACGGATTATTTGAAAACGATGAATGAAGCGATGCGGCGGTACGGCATCACTCTGCCGGACCGCCAGCTTGCGTGCGTTCCTTCGCGCTCGCCGGAGGGGCGCGACTATCTGGCCGCGATGGCCGCCGCCGCGAACTATGCGTGGGCGAACCGCCAGGCCATCTCGCACGCAGCGCGCGGCTCTTTCGCAAAAGTGTTTGGTAAGGAAGCGGAGTTGCGCGTGGTTTACGATGTGTCGCACAACATCGCCAAGAGCGAGCGGCATCGCGTGAACGGCGGCGCGGAGGAAGAAGTGCTGGTACATCGCAAGGGCGCGACGCGCTCTTTTCCGCCAAATTCGCCCTACATTCCGGACGCCTACCGCGATGCCGGGCAGCCCGTGTTTATTCCCGGCTCCATGGGAACGGCGAGCTATGTGCTCGTGGGGACCGAGCGCGCCATGGAGGAGACCTTCGGCACGGTGTGTCACGGCGCGGGACGCGCTCTTTCCCGCACCGCGGCGAAGCGCGGGCGCGATGTCCGCACGGAAACGCGCAAACTCGAGGAGCAGGGAATCATTCTCCGCTCCGAGACCCGCGACGGCATCCTCGAAGAAATTCCCGAGGCGTACAAAGACATCGACGCGGTGGTGGATGTCGTGCACAATGCGGGTCTGGCGCGCAAAGTCGCGCGGCTGCGGCCCATGGGAGTCATCAAAGGTTAGAAATACTTACGCGGGCAAGCGCAACAGCCGAGCTTCCGTGATTGCTCCGATCTTCAGGACGGATTGAACGATTGTCTCCGAAACCTCGCCGTCCATTTGCACCAGCGCCATAGCCTCTGCGCCCGGCTGACCGACACGGCGCCCCAGTGCAAATGTCGAGATATTTACGCCGCGGCTGCCGAGCACTGTGCCGATTTCACCGATGACTCCCGGGACGTCGCGGTTCCGGAAAAAGAGCATCGTCCCCGCGAGCGGAGCCTCCAGTTCAATCCCATCCACTTGCAGGATGCGGGGCGAAACGCCGTGGAGGACAGTGGCTTCCACAGTGACGCGCCCGCCTGTCCCTGCGGACTCCGCCGAAACTTCTATGGTATCCGGGTAGCCCTGGTCCCGGCGCCGCGTGCGCTCTTCAATCGCCAGTCCGCGAGCAGCGGCAACCTGGCCGGCGTTGACGAGGTTCACTTTTTCATCGAGCACTGCATTGAGCATCCCGGCCAGCACCGCGTTGCGAAGAAGGCTGGTGCCCAGTTCGGCGGGAACGCCGGCAAATGCCAGGGTGACGCGCTCGAATCTCCCGGCGGCGATTTGCGCCAGGAAATTTCCCAGCCGTGTAGCCAGCTCTATCCACGGCCGCGCGCGGCGATACTGTTCTCCACCCAGCGCCGGGAGGTTTACGGCGTTGCGCAGCGCACCCTCCGACAGAAAATCAGCCACCTGCTGGGCGATGAGCGTCCCAACCTCTTCCTGTGCTTCGCGCGTTGATCCGGCAATGTGCGGCGTGGCCACCACATTGGCCAGGCCAATCAGCGGAGAACCTCGCGGAGGCTCCTCGGCGAAAACATCCAACCCGGCGCCCGATAATTGTCCGCTGCGGAGCGCCTCCGCCACCGCGGGCTCATCCAGCAACTCGCCGCGCGCCGCGTTAATGAGCACAGCCCCGCGCTTGCACAGCGCGAGTGTCCCCGCATTGAACATTTTTTCCGTCGCGGGGTTCAGCGCGGTGTGAAGGGAAATGAAATCCGATTGCGCCAGGACTTCCGCAAGGGTCGCCGGTTCGACCCCCGCATCGCGTGCCGCGGCTTCACTCACAAATGGATCGTAGGCCATCACGCGCATTTCCAGCGCGCGGGCGCGGCGCGCGACTTCGCTCCCCACGCGGCCGAATCCCACCAGTCCCAGAACCTTTCCGCGCAACTCGACGCCCAGGGGACTCGGCTTCTCCCACCGCCCATCATGGATGGATGTGTTGCATTGCGGGATGCGTCGCGCCACCGCGAGCATCAGCGCCAGCGCGTGCTCCGCCACGCTTACGGCGTTGCCGCCGGGTGTATTCATCACCAACACGCCGCGAGCTGTCGCGGCGTCAAGGTCAATATTGTCCACGCCCACTCCGGCGCGTCCCACCACGCGAAGCCGCGGCGCGGCGGCCAGCAGCTCCGCCGTGACGCGCGTTGCGCTGCGCACCAGCAGCGCGTCGGCTTCCGCGAGCGCGCTCGTCAGAGATTCGCGCGAAGGCGCAAGGACTTCCCAGCCCGGCCGGCCCAGGATTTCAATTCCGTGTTGGCTGATGGGATCGGCGACAACGATGCGCATGGAGGAACCAGCGTACGGACGCAATGCGGCGAAGTCAAACGTCCGTGGCCATCACTCTCCAATCGCGGCCCCGCAATTCGCCTGTGTTATAGTCAGGATTCGCGCAAAGGAGAATCGCATCGATGGCGCTCGCCGAACGCCTCCAGAAAGATATGACGGACGCGATGAGGGCAAAGGACGAACTGCGCCTGAGCGTCTTGCGCATGGTGAAGTCCGCCATCAAATACAAGGAAATCGAAAAGATACGCGCGCTCGAAGACGCGGAAGTGCTGCAGGTGATGCAGACCCTCGTGAAACAGCGCAAGGAATCGATTGAAATGTACACCAAGGGCGGGCGCGCCGACCTGGCCGACAAAGAAGCCCGCGAAATTGTCATCATTGAAAGTTACCTGCCCGCCGCCGCGGGAGCGGAAGATATGGAAAAAGCCATCGAAGCCGCGATCGCCGAGACCGGAGCGAATTCGGCGAAGCAGATGGGCGCGGTCATCAAGGCCGCCAAGGCAAAGCTGGAAGGCAAGACCGTGGACGGCAAGGCCCTCAGTGACAGGGTGCGCGCCCGCCTGGGCGGCTGAAACAATCTCCGCTGTGCCGCTGCCGGAAACCATCCCCGTACGCTTCACCGAAGAAGAGGCCGATTACGTGAGCATTCGCCCGGTGAAGAAGCAGACCTTCCGCCTGCGCGAGTTGGTGGACATGGTCTTGTGCGTCACTGGGAGAGACCTTTCCCGCGTGCAACAAATTCTCCGCACCGGGACGGTCGTCTTCCATTTCTACCGCTACTGGTGGCAGGGAATCGAGGCGCAGGCAGCAGAATTGGCCGCGCTCCTTGCGACATTTCCGGAGGATGATTCGAGTCGCGCGTTCCAGCCGGAATCATGCACGGTTATCATCCTGGAAAGCAGCGCAGCAGGGCGCCAACCCGTCGATATCGAGCGCGCCGGGGCGCAACGCAAGTCGCTTTTCTCTTCACTCAACCTTTGGGATTCCCTCCTCGCAACAGCGAGGGCGAGCGCAGCAGACGTGACTTATTCCGGATATTCCTTTGAACGCCGCGCGGACCTTTATCGAATGGAACTATCGGCAGAGCAGGCGGCGAGCTTGCAGCATGATGTGACGCGCCTCGCGCCACGCTCATTGCGCAGCGCGGTCGAAGCGCTTGGCGCTCCCGCACGCGCTGTTTTCATTTGTCCTCGTGTTTCGTGATACCGGTGGCAGGGTCTATTGTGGCCCGCGCCGCAAAACAACATTGGAGCGTTCGTCGGCCGCGATCTGGCGGTTGAATTTTCTGAATTCCTCGATTTTTTCGAGCGGCACAAGCACCTGCTTCACCTGATAAGTCCGCGTGTAGCGGATTTTGTTGCCCGTCACCTGAATCTGGCTCGTATAGCTCGCGAATGAAGTTTCTGCTTTCGTGGGAGATGGAATGTCATCCACGACAAATCCGGGCGGCAAAGAAATCTCGATATCGTCCGTCTGAATCGAGGCCTGTTCATAAGCCACGGGAAACTTTCGGGGGTCGTCTCCCTCTGCCGCATCGGTGGCCTTTTCCCCCAGCACTCGAGGCCGCACGATGAGCAGGTCGCCCGCGGACTTCGCGTAGCGGTCGGCGGTGAATTGGTAATGGAGCGTGAGCGGTTCGCTGAGCTGATTGATGTTGTCCTCCGAAGCTTGCATCAGATGAAAGCCGCGCAGGAAACTCCCCAAAAAAGATTCCAGAGCCTTGGTCCGGTCGGTCGCGTTGGAACTGAGAAGGCGATCGCGTTCGTCGGTGGCCATGGAACCATAGGTGGTTTCGTCCACGGATCCTGAAAGGGAACCATCCGCATGCAATTCCAGCCTGGCGGTGCGAACCAATCGGTTCGTCGCAGGCGTGGAAAGCGGCAGGCGAATCAGTTCGCCCCCCTGCGGCGTGGCCACCAGCACGTAATTCTCCTGTTCATACGCGGGCAGTGCGCCGAAAGGCGTGTAGTCGCTTGTCGGATCAAAAAAGAGAAGCTTGCCTAACTTCGCGGAGTCCACGACAGCGGTGAAATCCTGCACGGGTATATCCGCTGGCAAGGGAATCGCGAGAATGGCGTGATTGAAGGTAATGGCTGAAGCAAATTCCGGCGTCACCACTCCGCGGTAGACCTGTGCCAGCGCGAGGTAGGAGGGAATTCCCACCTCTCGGACCATGGTGCTGAGGAGCGCGGCCTTATCTTTACAATCACCGTATTGGTGGTGGTAGATGTCACCCGCGGCGTGCGGTTGAAATCCCCCAATTCCAATTTCGATGTCCACATACCGTATGTGGCTTTGGACATAGTTGCCCAAAGCCTGGGCTTTTTCGCGCCAGGTGGCGGCGCTC
>JBGOTC010000232.1:0-5189 GCA_041476305.1 Terriglobia bacterium | reverse complement strand
GGTCTCCTCGGCGAGCTCCCGGCGCGCGGCCGCGACAGGGTTTTCCCCCGGCTCCTTGCGCCCCGCCACAAGTTCCAGCAAGAAGTCACCAAAGGTGTGCCGGTATTGCCTCACCATCAGGATTCGCCCATCGGCCAGCACCGGAAGCAGGACCACCGAGCCGGGGTGTGTAACGATGTCGCGCGTAACCTCGATTCCGCCCGGCTCGATGATGCGTTCCTGTCTGACGCCGAAAACTTTCCCCTGAAAAATGTTCTTGCTCGAAAGCACCTTCGCGCGAGGCTTGGACACATTGTCCTCCAATGATTGCCGCGCAATCTTAGCAGGGAAGCGCGCGGGGTCGCATCAACCCGCGCCGCAATTGATTGACATTTCGTTCAGCGCACACTAGCTTTGCCGTCGAAATCCGTCCATCGCAGGAGGAGGAAAGATGAAAGCCCTACGCCTTGTGATTCTGGCATTTCTTGTGGCACTCCTACCCTTGGCCGCCTCGGCTGTCCCAAATATCGTGTATGTCCGTTGCGGCAAGTTGATTGTTGACGTGGAAAAGGCGCCCATCGCGAATGGAGTGGTCATCATCACGGATGGCAAAGTCACAGCCGTGGGAACGGGCCTCGCTGTTCCAGAGGGCGCCACGCAGGTGGACCTTTCCGGTTACACCGTGATGCCCGCCTTGCTCGACGCTCACATCCATCTTTGGAGCGGCCCTCGTGGAGGCAATCCTTCCCAGGGACTTGCCGCACTCCGCGCACAGAGGGCCATGAATTATGCGCTGGGGGCCGGGATCGCGGCAGTGCGAGTTCTTGGCACTTCGGACTTCTTGGATGTGTCGCTGCGCGACGCGATTGACGAGGGCACCATCCCGGGTCCGCACGTCATCCCTGCGGGCCACGCCCTGACCATTCCTGCCGGCCACGGCGACCATTTCACTTTCCCCGAAAACCTGCCGATGGAGGATTACTACACGCCTCTCCACGGCTTCATTAGTTCGCCGGCGGATGCGGAAAAGGCCGTTCACCTTCAAATCAAGTATGGCGCGCGCGTAATCAAAGTGCTGGCATCAGGTGGCGTCGGTTCGCCGCTCGATTCCCCCGCCGCGGAGCAGCTTTCTCCGGAGGAGTTGCGTGTCATCGTGGAGCAGGCGCACATGGCCCACGTAAAGGTTGCCGCGCACGACGAAAACCTCGACACCATTCTGGTCGCATTGCACGCCGGCGTGGACTCCATCGAGCACGGATCGGTCTTGAATCAAGAAGCTGTGGACTTCATGAAGGCCCACCATACCGCGCTGGTGCCCACGGTCTATATCGTGGACAACATCCTGGCGAACGGTGAAAAGGATCATCTCCCGGACTATATGCTTCGCAAGGCGCGCGAGCTTTCTGTTCCACACTTCGCAAGTTTCAAACTGGCCGTGCAAAACGGCGTTTATATCGCCGCCGGCTCCGACATGTCCTACGAGCCGGGGCAGGGGACAGTGCGCGACGAACTCATCACCGAAGTAAGGTTTGGTATGTCGGCGCAACAGGCGCTTATCACCGGCACCAAACATGCGGCGGAGCTAATGGGTCTTGACCAGATGCTGGGTACCATTGCCGTTGGCAAGGAAGGCGACCTGATTGCCGTTGAGGGCGATCCGCTCTCCGACATCCACGCGCTGGAGCGCGTTCGCGCCGTCATTTATCAGGGCCGGAGCGTAGCGCCGGCGAATCGCCACTAAGCCCAGTTCACCGGATTGAAAGCGCGCGAACCTGCGCCTATACTGGTTTTCTGCCCCGCGCAGGCCCCATGCCTACGACAACTAACATCAGTACGCTGGTCGTGGATGACGAAAAGCCCGCACGGGACGAGCTCATCTATTTGCTGAAAGGGTTTCCGGAGATTCAGCTCGTCGGCCAGGGCAAGAATGGCGTGGAGGCCTTGAGCCTCATCAAGGAACATTCTCCTGACCTGGTTTTCCTTGATGTACAGATGCCCGGGCTTGATGGGTTCGGTGTCATCAAGAAACTCGCCGACCGGAAGCTGCGCGTCCCGCACATTATTTTTGCCACCGCGTATGACCACTATGCCGTGCAGGCCTTCGAAGTCAGCGCCGTGGACTATGTGCTGAAGCCGTTCGACAAGGCGCGGCTCGCCAAGGCAATCTTGCGCGCAAAGAAAGTTCTGGACGCCAGTGGCTCGCCCGCGGATCGCCTGGAATTGCTCGTTAGCCAACTGGGACAGGCCAAGGGGCAGCGTGTAAAACTTTTGGTGAAGTCTCAGCAACGCATGATCCTTGTGGACTCCGAGGATGTTGTGTTCGCGAGTATTCAGGATGGATTGATCACTGTTGTGGCGCGCGACGTCGAAGGTACTTCCAACTACCGGACGCTCGAGGAACTCCAGTCTTCGCTCGATTCCGACCAGTATTGGCGCGCCCACCGCTCGCACCTGGTGAATATCAACCACATCAAGGAAGTGGTGCCGTGGTTCAAGTCCAGCTACATGCTCAAGATGAATGACAAGAAAAGCACCGAGATCCCCGTGAGCCGCGCGCAGACGAAGCGCCTCCGCGAACTCTTCCGCATGTAGGGGTTTATGCGGCGTGGGAAATTCCGCGCCCGTGTGCTAGCATCGCCCCTACACTCCAAGCGATGGATTTCTCTCTCACCGACGATCAAGAACTGATTCGTGACACCGTCCGCCAATTCATGGAAGCCGAAGTGCGTCCCAAGATTCGCCAGTACGATAAGGAAGAACACTTTGCGGCCGAGGAACTCCGCAAACTGGGCGAGCTGGGCTGTTGCGGGATGCTGGTGCCCGAGGAATGGGGCGGCGCGGGCATGGACACGGTCGCCTACGTGGTCATGCTCGAAGAAGTCGCGCGCGTGGACGCGGCCATCGCGGTCACGCTGAGCGTGACGAATTCCGTGGTGTGCATCCCGCTCTGGAAACATGGGACGGACGCTCAGAAAAAGAAATACCTCGCGCCATTGTCGCGTGGAGAGTTCCTGGGAGCTTTTTGCCTCACCGAACCGCAGGCGGGCTCGGATTCCGCCGGACTTCAAACGCGCGCGACGAAACATGGCGACACTTATCGCCTGAGCGGCACCAAGAGTTGGGTCTCCACCGGCGGCCACGCGGGACTGTTGCTGGTATTTGCCAAAACGGATCCCAGTGCCGGCGCACGTGGAGTCTCAGCCTTTCTCGTTGAGCCGAAGTTTAAGGGGTTCCGGATCAGCCGCTACGAAGATAAGATGGGGTTGCGCAGCTCGAAAACTGCCGAAATTGTTTTCGACGATTGCGAAGTCCCCGTGGCGAACCGACTCGGTGAAGAAGGCCAGGGACTGAAAATCGCGCTTGAGGCGCTCGACGGAGGCCGCGTCGGTATTGCTTCGCAGGCGGTGGGGATCGCGCAAGGCGCCTTGGAAGCCGCGGTGAAGTATGCGAAGCAACGCCGCGCGTTTGGCCAATCCATCAGTGAATTTCAGGCCATTCAGTGGATGCTGGCCGACATGCAAACGGAAATCGAGGCCGCGCGGGGCCTGGTGTATCAGGCGGCGTGGGTCCGCGACCATGGCGGTAAGCGCCTGGGCCCGCTCGCATCGCGCGCGAAACTTTATGCCAGCGAGATGGTGAACCGCGTGGTCTATAAGGCGGTGCAGGTCCACGGTAGCGCGGGATATTCACGCGAGTCCGATGTCGAGCGGATGTACCGCGATGCCCGCGTAATTTCTATCTATGAGGGCACCAGCGAAATCCAGCGCATGATTATCGCGCGCGATTTGTTGGCGCAGTCCGGGGTATCAAGCGGACGCGCTGTTGCGGGTTAAAGGAACAGGATTGAGCGGCGGAGAACAAACGAAGAAGCGGCGAGTGTTGAGCGGTATGCGGCCCACGGGCCGGCTGCATATCGGGAATTACTTCGGTGCGCTCGCGAATTGGATCAAGCTCCAGGAAGATCCCGCGAACGAGTGTTTCTTTTTCATCGCAGACTGGCACTCGCTCACCAGCGATTACGCCGACACTTCGCAGATTGCCCAGAATTCAATTGAGGTTGCGACAGACTTCCTCGCCGCCGGTCTCGACCCGAAGAAAGTGACAATCTTCCAGCAATCTCAGGTGATGGAGCACGCCGAACTGCACTTGCTTCTCTCCATGATTACCCCGCTCGGATGGTTGGAGCGAGTTCCGACATACAAGGAGCAACTGGAGAATATCAAGGGTAAGGATCTGCATACCTACGGGTTCCTTGGATATCCCGTTCTGCAAGCTGCCGATATCATAATGTATGGGGTACGGGGGAATCCTCTGGCTGTTCCTGTCGGTGAAGATCAAGTCGCACACGTGGAATTGAATCGCGAAATAGTCAGGAGATTCGACGGTTACTACGGACTTCAGATGCGACCGGAATTCTGGACAGATAAAGCTGCCCTCGAAAGGGCATACCATCAGTTTACAAATGTAGAGGGAACCCCCGGCGACACTTTCATTTCCTATTTTGTACAGTTTTTCAGGAAGTATGCCGCTGAGATCGGTATTGAGAATTTTCTAGAAAAGGTTGGAGAAGACCGAAAGATCTTTGAATATGTCCAGGTATTGACCGAACCTGAGGTCATGCTGACCAAGTCTGCACGCGTGCCAGGTACAGACGGCCGCAAGATGTCAAAGAGCTATGGGAATTCCATTGAGCTCGGCGAAAGCGATGAAAGCATCCGCGCGAAGACCAAGGGAATGATTACCGACCCGGCGCGGAAGCGCAGGACGGATGCGGGCAATCCTGATGTATGCCCCGTGTATGATTGGCACAAATTGTTTTCACCGAAGGAAACTTTGAGCTGGGCGAATGTAGGCTGTCGGACGGCAGGAATCGGCTGCATCGAATGTAAGCAGGCCATGGCGGATAACTTGATCAAGTGGATCAGCCCATTGCGGGAGCGGCGCTTGGAGTTGGAAGCGCATCCCGCGCGAGTGTTGGAAATCATTGACGAAGGCTCGAATCACGCGCGCAAAGTGGCGCAAGGCACCATGGAGCGCGTCCGCGAGGCAGTGTTTGGCTGGTCGGGCAAGCGCGCGGAACTCTCGCAAGGGAAGAAAGCCGCACGTAAGAACTCCGGAGTGGGGAACTAGAGGATGGAACCGACTCCGCAAGCCACTGCACCTTACAAGGTCCAGCTCCCTATTTATGATGGGCCGCTCGACCTCCTGCT